>NZ_JAWDIR010000016.1:0-29267 GCF_046156265.1 Pseudoxanthobacter sp. M-2 | reverse complement strand
GGCCAGGAGCAGGCGACGATCGCCGCCTGACTCAAACAAAACAGCCTCCGGCAAACCCGGCGCGGTTCAGGTAGCCACCGCCGCTATCGGCATTCCATGACGTAGCATAACAAGCGGTATGCGCTTAGCTTGCCGGGTCGTCGATCAAGGCGCTCGGCTGTGCCAGCTTGCGCAGGGCCTCGACATCGTGGATCGCGACCGTCGGCCCCTGCACGACGACTTGGTAGGCAGCCAACGCCGCAAAGGCACGCGAAAGCGCCTCCGGCGCCATTCCGAGCCGCGCGGCGAGCACCTTCTTGTCAAAGGGCAGTTCGAAGCAACCACTCGAGCCCGTCTCGGCGTCGCGTGTCAGGAGCCAGTTGGCGAGGCGTTCGAGTCCCGTCCGCAGCTTCTGGTTCTTGAGTTCCTTCACCACGTCCCGGTAGGCCACGGCGAGTTCCTCGCCGAGACCGCGAGCCAGCATGGGGTCCTGTGCGAACCCCTCCCGGATCGCCTCGGCCGGGATCATCAGGATGCGCGACGGCAGCAGCGATCGCGCCGATTTCAGGTAGAGCCGATCGAGGAGTACGGCGGCGAGAATGAAACTCTGCCCGGGGCCGAGTACCCCGACCGTCGTCTCGCGATCGCGGTGGGCCGAAAACATCTCGACGCGGCCGTCGACGACGATATGCAGGAAGTCCGCCCGCTCCCCCTCGCGCACTAGCTCCACGTGTGCGGGAAAGCGCTGCAGGAAAGCCCCGCGCATCAAGGTCTCGACGTGGCCGGGGGAGACGTCCCGAAACAGCCGAAGACGCCGCACCTCCTCGATATCGTCGCTGCGCATGAGCCGACCTCCACGATGAGCAACATAGCCTGATCAGCAGGCAGGTCCTTGATAAAAGTCAAGCGGCCGCTTGTGGTCGGTCGGAGCGAAGGGTGATCAGTTTCTCCCGCTCACTTGTGGAAGTGTGCGGCCCGAATTGAATCGTTCGAATGACGCTTGCCGCTTGATCCAGGTCAAACCCAGCCTGCCCCCCGCCCCACAACCTCCGAGCAGCCGGACGCCATGCGTCGTGCAGCTTGGGGGCGAGCATGCCAACTACGACTGATGCGGGAATGCCACCGAGCCTCTCTGACCAGCGGCGCGCCCTGTGGCTGTCGACGATCGCCTTCACCGTCTGCTTCGCAGTGTGGACGATCTTTGCGATCATCGGCGTGCAGATCAAAAACGACCTCGGACTGAGCGATACGCAGTTCGGCCTGCTGGTCGGCACGCCGATCCTGACGGGCTCATTGATCCGCCTGGTGCTCGGCATCTGGGCCGACCAGTACGGCGGGCGGGTCGTCTACACGCTGACTATGCTGTCGGCGGCGGTGATGACGGCGCTCCTGGCGCTCGCCTATGACTACCCGACCTTCCTGCTCGCAGCCCTCGGCGTCGGCATCGCCGGCGGTTCCTTCTCCGTCGGCGTCGCCTACGTCGCGAAGTGGTATCCGACGGCGAAGCAGGGCACCGCCCTCGGCATCTTCGGGGCTGGCAACGTCGGCGCCGCCGTCACCAAGTTCGCCGCACCGGTCATCATGGTCGCCTATGGCTGGCAGACGGTCGCGCTCGTCTGGGCGGCAGTCCTCGCCCTGATGGCGGTGGTCTTCTTCCTCTTCACCAAGGACGACCCCGACCTCGCGCGGCGGCGCGCCGTCGGCGCGAAGCCCGAATCCTTTGCGGCGATGATGGAGCCGCTGAAGAACATCCAGGTCTGGCGCTTCTCGCTCTACTATTTCTTCGTCTTCGGAGCCTTCGTCGCGCTGGCGCTCTGGCTGCCGCGCTACCTGATGGGCGTCTACGGCCTCGACATCGCCACGGCCGGCATGGTCGGCGCCGCGTTCTCGGTGCCTGCATCGATCTTCCGGGCCTATGGCGGCCACCTCTCCGACAAGTTCGGCGCCCGCCGCGTCATGTACTGGACGTTCATGGTCTCGGTGGTCTGCACCTTCGTGCTGTCCTATCCGCCGACCGACTACGTCGTGCAGGGCATCCGCGGCCCCGTCTCCTTCAGCATGTCCATGGGGTTGATGGGCTTCATCGTAACGATCTTCGTGCTCGGCTTCTTCATGAGCCTCGGCAAGGCGGCCGTCTACAAGCACATCCCGGTCTATTACCCGGGCCGCGTCGGCGCTGTTGGTGGTGTGGTCGGACTGGTGGGCGGCCTCGGGGGCTTCGTGCTGCCAATCGCCTTCGGCGCCCTGAACGACCTGACCGGCGTCTGGCAGAGCTGCTTCTGGCTGCTGTTCCTCATCGTCGCGGTGGCGCTGGTGTGGATGCACATCGCCGTCCGTCAGATGGAACGGCGGGCCGCAGACCAGGGCGTTGCACCCGCGGGCCTGCCGGAGTTGCCGGAGATGCAGCCGGTGCACGGGCCGGCGCAGACGGGCGCGCTCGCCGCCACCGGGCCGATCAAGGACTGGCGTCCCGAGGACCAGGAGTTCTGGCAGCACGGCGGGCGCGCCATCGCCCGACGGAACCTGTGGATCTCAGTGCCTTGCCTGCTCTTGTCCTTCGCCGTGTGGATGGTGTGGTCCGTCGTCGTCGCGAAGCTTCCGGCGGTCGGCTTCGCCTTCACCAACGAGCAGCTGTTCTGGCTCGCCTCGCTGCCGGGGCTCTCCGGCGCCACGCTGCGCATCGTGTACAGCTTCATGCCGGCGATCTTCGGCGGGCGGTTGTGGACGACGCTGTCGACCTGGTCCCTGGCGATCCCGGCGCTCGGCATGGGCTTCGCCGTGCAGGACCCGGCGACGCCCTACTGGATCTTCCTCGCCCTGGCGCTGCTCTGCGGCTTCGGTGGCGGCAACTTCGCATCCTCTATGGCCAACATCTCCTTCTTCTTCCCGAAGAGCGAGAAGGGAAGCGCGCTCGCCATCAACGCCGGCCTCGGCAATCTCGGCGTCAGCGTCGTGCAGTTCGTCGCGCCCCTCGCCATCACCGCCAGCGTGTTCGGCTGGCTCGGCGGTGATCCGCAAACGGCGACGGTCGGCGACGTCACGACCACGCTGTGGCTTCAGAACGCCGGCTTCGTCTTCGTGCCGTTCATCGTCGTCTCCGCCTTCGCGGCGTGGTTCGGCATGAACGACATCGCCACCATGAAGGCCTCCTTCGCCGACCAGGCGGTGATCTTCCGGCGCACCCACAACTGGATCATGTGCTGGCTCTACACCGGCACCTTCGGATCCTTCATCGGCTTCTCCGCCGCTTTCCCGCTGTTGTCGAAGATCCTTTATCCGCAGGTCGACGCGCTCGCCTACGCCTTCCTCGGGCCGCTCGTCGGCGCACTCGCACGGGCCGCCGCTGGCAAGCCGTGTGACAGCATCGGCGGCGGGCGCATCACGCTTTGGGTGTTCGCGGCGATGTCGATCGGCGTCGTCGGTGTCCTCATCGCCATCGGCAGGGCAGGGGAGGCGAGTTCGTTCCCGATCTTCTTCGCGAGCTTCCTGTTCCTGTTCGCGGCGAGCGGTGTCGGCAACGCCTCCACCTTCCAGATGATCCCCGCGATCATGCGCAAGGAAGTGGCGCGGCTCGAGCCGGGGATGACGCCGGCCGAACGCGTCCGGCAATCCGACAAGGAAGCCGCCGCGATCATCGGCTTCACCTCGGCGATCGCCGCCTATGGCGCCTTCTTCATCCCGAAGAGCTTCGGCTCCTCGATCGCCCTCACCGGCGGCGCGGAGACGGCGCTCTACGCCTTCCTCGCCTTCTACGTCAGTTGCCTCGTCGTCACCTGGTGGTTCTACACGCGCCGCGGCGGGCTGCTGCACGACATCGAGCGCGGCCGTCACGATGAACGCGAGCGTCCTGTCGTGATGCCCGCCCGGCGTCCCGCGCAATGATCCAGTCCCTGATCTCCAACGTCGTTCGAGGCACCAGACGATGAGCCATTTCCTCGACCGCCTGACCTTCTTCAACAAGGTCCGCGAGCCCTTCGCGGACGGCCACGGCATCACCACCAACGAGGATCGCGGCTGGGAGGACGGCTACCGCAAGCGCTGGCAGCACGACAAGATCGTGCGCTCCACGCACGGCGCCAACTGCACCGGCTCGTGCTCCTGGAAGATCTACGTCAAGGGCGGCATCGTCACCTGGGAGACCCAGCAGACCGACTACCCGCGCACCCGCCCGGACCTGCCGAACCACGAGCCGCGCGGCTGCTCACGCGGCGCCTCCTACAGCTGGTACCTCTATTCGGGCAACCGGGTGAAGTATCCGCTGGTGCGCTCGCGCCTGATCCGCCTATGGCGCGAGGCGCGCGAGACCATGCCGCCCGTCGCCGCCTGGGCCTCCATCGTCGAGGACCCCGACAAGCGCGCCGCCTACGTGAAGAAGCGCGGCCACGGCGGCTTCGTGCGCGCCGGCTGGGACGAGGTGACGGAGATCATCGCCGCCGCCAACGCCTACACCGTCAGGACCTACGGGCCGGACCGCATCTTCGGCTTCTCGCCGATCCCGGCGATGTCGATGGTCTCCTACGCCGCCGGCTCGCGCTACCTGTCGCTGATCGGCGGCGTCTGCATGTCCTTCTACGACTGGTACTGCGACCTGCCGCCGGCCTCGCCGCAGACCTGGGGCGAACAGACCGACGTGCCGGAATCGGCCGACTGGTACAATGCCGGCTTCATCATCCTGTGGGGCTCCAACGTTCCGCAGACGCGCACGCCGGACGCCCATTTCTACACAGAGGCGCGCTACCGCGGCATGAAAAGCGCGGTTATCTGCCCGGACTATTCGGAAGCTGCGAAGTTCGGCGACATCTGGCTGTCGGTGAAGCAGGGGACGGACTCCGCCCTCGCCATGGCGATGGGCCACGTCATCCTGAAGGAGTTCCACGTCGACCGGCAGGTGCCGTACTTCCGCGACTACGTCCGCCGCTACACCGACATGCCGATGCTGGTGCAGCTGGTCCGGCAGGGCGACCAGCTGGTGCCGGACCGCTTCCTGCGCGCCAGCGATTTCGATGCGGCGCTCGGCGAAACGAACAATCCCGAGTGGAAGACCGTCGCCTTCGACGAGACCACCGGCGACATCGTCGCGCCGCACGGCACGGTCGGCTTCCGCTGGGGCGAGACCGGCAGGTGGAACCTCGAGGAGAAGCGGGCGGACGGCACCCCGGTGACGCTGCGCCTCTCGCTCGACGGCATCCACGACGAGATCGCCGAGGTCGCCTTCCCCTATTTCGGCAACATTGAGCACGCCCACTTTGCATCGACCGACCACGCGAGCGTGCTGAACCGCCGCGTGCCGGTGAAGCGCCTGGCGCTCGCCGAGGGCGAGGCGCTGGTCGCATCCGTGCATGACCTGCTTCTCGCCAACTACGGCGTCGACCGCGGCTATGGCGGCGACAACGTCGCGCGCGACCATGACGATCCGGCGCCCTACACGCCCGCCTGGGCCGAGGCGATCACCGGCGTGTCGCGCGACAAGATCATCCACGTCGCGCGCGAGTTCGCCTCAAACGCCGAGAAGACCGGCGGCCGATCGATGATCATCATCGGCGCGGCGATGAACCACTGGTTCCACGCCGACATGAACTATCGCGGCGTCATCAACATGCTCGTCATGTGCGGCTGCGTCGGCCAGTCCGGCGGCGGCTGGGCGCACTATGTCGGTCAGGAGAAACTGCGTCCGCAGGCCGGCTGGGCACCGCTCGCCTTCGCGCTCGACTGGGGCCGCCCGCCGCGCCAGCAGAACTCGACGTCCGCCTTCTACGCCCACACCGATCAGTGGCGCTACGAGACGATGAACGTCGGCGACATCGTCTCCCCGACCGCCCCCCCGGGGCCGTGGGACGGCACCATCATCGACTACAACATCCGCGCCGAGCGGATGGGCTGGCTGCCCTCCGCGCCGCAGCTTCAGACCAACCCTCTTCAGGTGGCGAAGGATGCGGCCGCCGCCGGCCTGCCTGCGAAGGATTATGTGGTCAAAGGTCTGAAGGAGGGCACGCTGAAGCTCTCCTGCGAGGACCCCGACAACCCGAAGAACTGGCCGCGCAACCTGTTCGTCTGGCGGTCGAACCTGCTCGGCTCGTCCGGCAAGGGTCACGAGTACTTCCTGAAGCACCTGCTCGGCACGACGCACGGCGTGCTCGGCAAGGACCTCGGTGCCGAAGGTCGTGCCAAGGCGACCGAGGCGGTCTGGCACGAGCACGCGCCGGAGGGAAAGCTCGATCTTCTGGTGACTCTCGACTTCCGCATGTCGACGACCTGCGTCTACTCCGACATCGTGCTGCCGACCGCCACCTGGTACGAGAAGAACGACCTCAATACCTCCGACATGCACCCCTTCATCCATCCGCTGACCGGCGCGGTGGACCCGGCGTGGGAATCGCGCAGCGACTGGGAGATCTACAAAGGGATCGCCAAGGCGTTCTCCCGCGTCGCGCCGGAGGTGCTCGGCGTCGAGAAGGACGTGGTCCTCAACCCGATCAAGCACGACAGCGCCAATGAGATCGCCCAGCCGTTCGATCCGAAGGACTGGAAGAAGGGCGAGTGCGAGCCGGTCCCCGGCAAGACGATGCCGCTCGTCTTCGAGGTCGAGCGCGACTACCCGGCCACCTACGAGCGCTTCACCGCCCTCGGGCCGCTGATGGAGACGATCGGCAACGGCATCAAGGGGATGGCCTGGAAGACCGGACACGAGGTCGGGCACCTGAAGGCACTCAACGGCGTGCATCCGGACGGCGCCAACAAGGGCCTCGCCCGCATCGTCAGCGACATCGACGCCACCGAAGTCATCCTGATGATGGCGCCGGAGACCAACGGCGAAGTCGCCGTGCGCGCCTGGGAAGCGCTCGGCAAGGCAACCGGCCGTGACCACACGCATCTCGCGCTGCCGAAGGAAGACGAGAAGATCCGCTTCCGCGATGTCGTCGCCCAGCCGCGCAAGATCATCTCGGCACCGACCTGGTCGGGGCTCGAAAGCGAGAAGGTCTGCTACAACGCCGGCTACACCAACGTCCACGAGCTGATCCCGTGGCGGACGCTCACTGGGCGCCAGCAGCTCTACCAGGATCATCTGTGGATGCGCGCCTTCGGCGCTTCCCTCTGCGTCTACAGGCCGCCGATCGACTTGAGAGCGATCCTGCCGGTCATCGACCGGAAGCCGAACGGCGAGAAGCAGGTCGTGCTGAACTTCATCACGCCGCACCAGAAGTGGGGCATCCACTCCACCTATACGGACAACCTGCTGATGCTGACGCTGTCGCGCGGCGGCCCGTGCATCTGGATCAGCGAGGGCGATGCGAGGGCCGCCGGCATCGTCGACAACGACTGGGTGGAGGCCTTCAACACCAACGGGGCGCTGGTCGCCCGCGCCGTCGTCTCCCAGCGCGTCAAGGACGGCATGGTGATGATGTACCACGCCCAGGAAAAGATCGTGAACGTGCCGGGCTCTCAGATGACCGGCAACCGCGGCGGCATCCACAACTCCGTCACCCGCATCGTGCTCAACCCGACGCACATGATCGGTGGCTACGTCCAGCAGGCCTACGACTTCAACTACTACGGTACGATCGGCACCAACCGCGACGAATTCGTCGTGGTGCGCAAGATGACGGCGATCGACTGGCTCGAGCGTCCGCATGCCGACGCATCGCCCTCCGCAATCCCCACCGTCCAGGCGGCCGAGTAACCGGGAGACGACCGATGAAAATCCGCGCCCAGATCGCCATGGTGCTCAATCTCGACAAGTGCATCGGCTGTCATACCTGTTCCGTTACCTGCAAGAACGTCTGGACCAACCGGGAAGGCATGGAATATGCCTGGTTCAACAACGTCGAGACGAAGCCAGGAATCGGCTACCCGAAGAACTGGGAGGACCAGAACCGCTGGAAGGGCGGCTGGCGTCGCAAGTCGAACGGCAAGATCGAACCGAGGATCGGCGGCAAGTGGCGCGTGCTGGCGAACATCTTTGCCAACCCGGATATGCCGGAGATCGACGACTACTACGAGCCGTTCACCTTCGACTACGAGCATCTGCAGAAGGCGCCTGAACTCGAGGCGTTCCCGACCGCCCGGCCGCGTTCACTCATCACTGGCGAGCGGATGGAGAAGATCGAGTGGGGCCCGAACTGGGAGGAGATCCTCGGCGGCGAGTTCGCCAAGCGCTCGAAGGACATCAACTTCGAGGGCGTGCAGAAGGAGATGTACGGCCAGTTTGAAAACACCTTCATGATGTATCTGCCGCGGCTGTGCGAACACTGCCTCAACCCGGCCTGTGCCGCCGCTTGCCCCTCCGGAGCGATCTACAAGCGCGAGGAGGACGGCATCGTCCTGATCGATCAGGACAAATGTCGCGGCTGGCGGATGTGTGTCTCCGGCTGCCCCTACAAGAAGATCTACTTCAACTGGTCATCCGGAAAATCCGAGAAATGCATCTTCTGCTATCCGCGCATCGAAGCGGGGCAGCCCACCGTCTGTTCGGAGACCTGCGTCGGCCGCATCCGCTATCTCGGCGTCGTCCTCTATGACGCCGATCGAATCGACGAGGCCGCCAGCGTCGCCGACGAGCGCGATCTCTACCGCGCGCAGCTCGGCATCTTCTGCGACCCGAACGATCCCGCCGTCATCGCCCAGGCGCGCGCCGACGGCGTGCCCGATGCGTGGCTGGAGGCCGCTCGCCACTCGCCGATCTGGAAGATGGCGATGGAGTGGAAAGTCGCCTTCCCGCTGCACCCGGAATACCGGACGCTGCCGATGGTCTGGTACGTGCCGCCGCTGTCGCCGATCACCGCCGCGGCCGAGGCCGGCAAGATGGGCATGGACGGCGCCATGCCGGACGTCCGCTCGCTGCGCATCCCGCTGAAATATCTCGCGAACCTGCTGACCGCCGGCGAGGAGGCGCCGATCGCCAACGGCCTCGAGCGGATGCTCGCGATGCGCGCCTACATGCGGGCGAAGACGATCGAGGGCGTCATCGACGAGACAATCGCCCGCAAGGTCGGGATGACCGGCGCGCAGATCGAGGAGATGTACCACGTGATGGCGATCGCCAATTACGAAGACCGCTTCGTCATTCCGACCGCCCATCGCGAGGTGAGCGAGGACGCCTACGAGATGCGCGGCCAGTGCGGCTTCTCGTTCGGCGACGGCTGCGCACCGGGCGAGCAGAAGGCCAACCTGTTCGGCGGCGTGAAGCTGAAGGACAACAAGCCGCGCGTGGAGGCCCTGTGATGCGGACGCTGAAGGTACTCTCCGCACTGCTGACCTACCCGACGGCGGACCTGGTCACCGCCGGGCCGGAGTTGAAGGCCGTGCTCGAGCGCGAGGCGGTGCTGCCGCCGCGCGAGCGCGCCGGCGTCTCGGCCCTGGTCGACGACCTCACCGCTCACGACGTCTACGACGCACAGGAGCGCTACATCCTGCTGTTCGACCGCACCCGGTCGCTGTCGCTGCACCTGTTCGAGCACGTGCACGGCGAGAGCCGCGATCGCGGCCAGGCGATGGTCGACCTCCTGAAGCTCTACGAGGACGGTGGGTACACGCCGACGACGGCGGAACTGCCCGACTTCCTGCCGCTGTTCCTCGAGTACGCCTCGACCCTTCCCCCAGCGGAGGCGATCGAGCTGGTGGGCCAGCCCGGCCACGTCTTCGCGGCGCTCCGGGAGCGACTCGCCAAGCGCTCGTCACCCTATGAGGCGGTGTTCTCGGCGCTTGCGGCCATCGCGAAGGCACGCCTCGACGAGGCGGCGCTCGCGGCGCTCAGGGCGGAGCCCGACGTCGATCCCGAGGATCTCGAGGCGCTCGATGCTGCCTGGGAGGAGGAGGAGGTGACGTTCGGGCCTGGGGCTGCCGCTGCCTGCGGCACCGACACGCTGGCGGCGCGGCTGCGCCAGGCGGGGCGCCCCGCGCCCGGGCTCGAGCAGCCGCCGCCACCGCGCACCGTCGTCACCCATCGCCACTCCGGCCACGCCTGAGAGCCTCATCGAGGAGTAGCCGTCATGCGCGACGCGATCTTCACCATCCTGTTCGTCTGGTACCCCTACTTCTGCCTGACGGTGTTCCTGCTCGGCAGCCTGATCCGCTTCGACCGCGAGCCATACACGTGGCGGGCGAGCTCCAGCCAGCTCCTGCGCAAGCGACAGTTCGCCTGGGGCTCAAACCTCTTCCACGCCGGCATCCTGTTTCTGTTCGTCGGCCACGCGGCGGGCCTTCTGACGCCGACCGCCGTCTACACGCTGTTCATCACGGTGGAGCAGAAGCAGCTGATCGCGGTGGCAGCCGGCGGCATCGCCGGGGTGATCTGCTTCGTCGGCCTGACGCTGCTGCTGCACCGCCGGCTGTTCGACCCGCGTATCCGCGCGACCTCGACCGTCATGGACATCGCCGTGCTCGCCATCCTGTGGGTGCAACTGGCGCTCGGCCTGATCACGCTGCCGTATTCGCTCGCCCATTCCGACGGCTCGGTAATGCTGGTGCTGGCGCACTGGGCGCAGGGCATCCTGATCCTGCATCCGGTCGATCCGGCGACGCTGCAGGGCCTCGCACTCCCCTATCTGATCCACCTCGTGCTCGGCATGACGATCTTCCTCGTCTTCCCGTTCTCGCGCCTCGTGCACATCTGGTCCGCGCCGGTCTGGTACCTCGGGCGCCGCGGTTACCAGGTGGTGCGGACCCGGCGGCCGCTCGGCGCACCAGCGGTGAAGCCGGCGGCGCGTCCGGTGACGGAGCGGGCGCGATGAGCGCGGCCTCCGCCTGCGCCGTCAAGCCGGCGCTCCCCGACACGCGCCGGACGATCAGGGTCAATGGCGTCGTGATCGACCGGGCCGCCATCGCCCAGGAGACCCAGCACCATCCCGCTGACAAGCCGGCCGACGCCATGCGGGCGGCGGCGGTGGCGCTGGTGGTCCGGGAACTGCTGCTGCAGGAGGCGCGGCGGCTGGCGGTGCCGGCGGAGCCCGACAGCGACGGGGAGGGGAGGCGCGAGACCGACGAGGAGGCGATCGTCCGCGCCTTGGTCGAGCGGGAGGTGCAGACGCCTGAGCCGGACGAAGCCGCCTGCCGTCGCTTCTTCGAGCAGAACCGCCGCCGTTTCCGCACGCCGGACCTGCACGATGTGCGCCACATCCTGCTGCCGGCCGACCGGCCGGAAACCCCCGCGCTGGCCGAGGCACTGCTCGCCCGGCTCGCCGACACCCCGGCGGCGTTCGCGGCTCTGGCGGAGGCGCACTCCGTTTGCCCCTCAGCCAAGACGGGCGGTAGCCTCGGCCAGGTCGGGCCCGGCCAGACCGTCCCCGAGTTCGAGGCGGCCCTCGCAGCCATGGAACCGGGCGCCGTGCATCCGGTCGCGGTCGAGACACGCTACGGCCTTCACATCATTGCGCTCGACCGCCGCATCGACGGCCGTGACTTGCCGTTCGAGCTCGTGCGCGATCGAATCGCCGGCTGGATGGTCGAGAAGGTTCGTCGGGCGGCGATCCGGCAATACGTCTCGATCCTCGCCGGGCGCGCCGACATCCAGGGTATCGACCTCGCGGCGAGCCCTTCGCCGCTGGTTCAGTGAGGACGCTATGTTGCTTGGAACCATCCTGAGGCGGCTCGAGGACGAGGAAGGCGCCACCGTGGCGCTCGAGGCGCTCGGCGACATCGTGCTCCTGGCCGACGTCCAGGCGATCGGCGCCGTGCACGAAGAGAGCCCCGGGGCCTACGCCTCCGGCGCCACCCGCCGCTTCGCCGCCGCCGCGTCGGACGAGGACTGGCTGGCGCTGATGACGGCGCTCGAGCACGGCGACGACCCGGCGCGCATCACCCTAGAGCGGATGGTCCGCTGGTCGCTCGCCCGGGACCGCGAGGCACTGGCGGGACCGTCCGGTGGCTGCGGCGGGAGATGCACCTGCGGAGAGGCCCGCGCCGACCATGCCCACCCCTGACGGCGCCACCATTGCGGCGACACCGCCCGCTGGCGGGCGAGACCGGTACGGGACGACACGTCGCCAACCGGTCGATCCCGTTCATCTCGCAGGGCTTTCGGCCGTTCTTCATGATCGCCGGGCTGTGGGCGCCGCTGGGCGTCGTCGTTTGGATGCTGGCGCTTGCGGGCATGCCGGTGCCCGACGGTCCGCTCGCATTGTCGCAGTGGCACGCGCACGAGCTGCTGGCGGGGTTCGTCGGCGCGACGATGATCGGCTTCGTGCTCACAGCCATTCCGAACTGGACGAAGGGCCCGCCCTATGCCGGCGCGCCGCTCGTGGGCCTCTTTGCGCTGTTCCTGGCAGCGAGGCTCGCCCTCCTGCCGGGCTCGCCGATCCCGATATGGCTCGCCGCACCGCTGGCGCTCGCCGCAGTCCCGGCCGCCCTCCTGCTAGTGCTCCCGGCCCTGCTGAGGGCCGGCTCGCCACGGCTGTTCGGCCCGCCGGCGTTGATCCTGCTATTCTGGGCGGGCGACCTCCTGATGCTCGGCGAAGCCGCCGGCTGGTGGTCCGCCGCGACTTGGCCGACCGGCCAGAGGCTGATGGCGAACGTCGCCCTCCTGCTGGTCGGGCTGATCGGTGGGCGCATCATCCCGACCTTCACGTTGAACGCGCTGCGCGCGGCGGGCACGCCGGTCGAGGTGCGGCCGCTCCCCGGCATCGACGCCGCGGCCATCCTGTCGCTGCTGGCGGTCGTCCTTGTCGACGTGGTCTGGCCGGAGAGTCCGGCCGCCGGCGCCGTCGCGGCGGTGACGGCGGTGCTGCTCGCGCTCCGGCTGTCGCGTTGGCACGGACTGCGGACACTCCGCGCGCCGATCCTGTGGATCCTGCACGTCGCCTACGCCCTCGTGGCGCTGGCGCTGGCCCTGAAGGCGGCGTGTCTGCTGCTCGGTGCCGACTGGGCCGTCAACTGGCTGCATCTGCAGGTCGCCGGCGCGCTCGCCACGATGATCCTCGCCATGATGACGCGGGCGACGCTCGGCCATACCGGCCGCCCGCTCGTCGCCACCGCGGCGACGGTTGCCGCCTACGTCCTTCTGCTCGGCGCCGTCGTCCTGCGCGTCGCCGGCCCCGTCGTCGTCGAGGACACGGTGCTGCCGCTCGTCGCTGCCACGGTCTGCTGGGCGGCGAGCTTCACCTTCTTCCTCGGCGCCTATGCCCCCATGCTCGTCGGCCCGCGCGTGAACGGCGGAGCGGACTGATCTCGTCACCATCGCCATGCCCATTCAGCGGGGATCGTCACCGCCGCCCGAGCCGTTGCGGCGTGGGGCCGCCTGTCAGGAGCCGATCGAATGAACGCCGACCTTGAAGGTCCCGACCGCCGCGCCGCTTTGACTCGCGACATCATCGAGCGCACAGGCATCGACGAGGCGGCGATCGAAGCGTTCGTGCGCGCCTTCTATGCCGCCGCCCGCACCGACGCGTCGATCGGCCCGAAATTCGACGGCGTCATCGACTGGGAGGCCCACGTCGCGCGCATCACCTGCTTCTGGAGATCGGTTGCGCTGATGACGGGCGACTATCACGGCCAGCCGATGCAGGCGCACGCGCATCTCCGACTTGAGCCCGCTCACTTCGCTCGTTGGCTTTCGCTATTCGAGGAGGTGGCGCGAGCGCGCTTCACCCCCGAGGGCGCCGAACACATGCTCGACCGTGCCCGGCGGATCGCCCGCAGCTTGGAGATGGGGCTGATTCCGCTCGACCTGCCGGCGCTGGGCAAGGCGGCCGCAGGCCGTGCCGGTTAGAGCCTCAGCCGTTCATGCCGCATAGCGGACTGCGTCGGCAAAGACGTTTCGGCGTTCGATCGGTGTGAAGAGTCCGATGGCGGCCCAAAGGCGGTCGATGCTGCGCTCGGCCTCCATCCGCAGCAGAGCCTTGAGTGTTAGCGAGGGCGTTCTCGACCGGGTTGAAGCTGGGGCTGTCGGGCTGCAGTCAGCGCAGTTCGGCGCGGGTTTTTCTGATCAACCGGCAACTCCGCGGACCCTTGTAGCTCGAGAGCATGTGCGTGAAAACGACGTCGCTGACGTCAGCGTCGGACGCAGCCCCTGCCGACAGTGGCTTCGAAGGCGTCGCAGTCGATCGGTCTGTCGAGGACTCACCGGGAGGGTTCTATGGGCCCGTCGTCTCGGTATCGAGCCGGCCGTCGCGCAAATGGAAGATCCGGTCGAAGCGGTCGAAGATTTTGTCGTCGTGGGTGACGGCGATGATGGCCGCGTCCTGATCGACGGCAACCTTGCGCAGCAGGTCCATGACGATGCCGGCACGCTTGGAATCGAGAGCGGCCGTCGGCTCGTCGGCAAGAATGATCCGCGGACGGTTGGCGAGCGCACGGGCGATTGCGACGCGCTGTGCTTCGCCCCCCGAAAGATTTGCCGGCATCGATGACTTGCGATTTCCCACCTCGAGATATTCGAGCAATTCCAGTGCCCGGGTCCGCGCCGAAACAGCATCTGCGCCGGCCAAATGGAGGACGAGGGCCACATTGTCGGCCGCGTCGAGGAAGGGGATCAGGTTGTGGAACTGGAAAATGAAACCGATCTTGTCAAGTCTGAGCTGGCGCAGGTTCGAGCGCAGCCACCGACCGCTTTCGAGCACCCGCTCGCCGTCGAGTTCCATCGATCCGGAATTTGGGTCGAGAATGCAGCCAATGACGTTCAGGAGTGTCGTCTTGCCGGACCCGGACGGACCAAGCAAGGCGACCACCTGGCCGGGAAAAATATCGATCGACACGTCGCGCAGCGCATCGACCCGCGATCCGCCCTCGCCGAAGTGCTTCGAGACGCGTTCGACGCGCACGAGTGGTGAGGATGCGTTGCCGGCCCCCATGTCAGCCACCGAGCGCCGTCGCGGGATCGACCTTCAAAGCCGCGCGCACGCCTAGTCCACTTGATACGAGACATACCGCGAAGACGATGAGGCCGAGCACCATGACGTTGTCGGGTTCAAGGATGACACGGCGCGGAAAATAGTCCTTGATGCTGACGATGAGGACTGCACCGATCCCGAAGCCGATGAACCCGAGCGCGAGCGCCTGCTGAACAATCATGACGATGATGGTGCGGTCCGGCGCGCCAATCAGCTTCAGCGTAGCAATCTGCTTGAGCTTCTCCATCGTCATCGTGTAGATGATGAGCGCGATGATGACGGCCGAGACGATGAGCAGAAGCGTCGTGAACAGGCCGATCTGGCGGCGTGCACGGTCAACGAGCGAGCGAGTCAGGATCAGTTCCTGCGCCTCCTGGGTGATGGACGACAGATGTTTCCAGCGGTGGATCGCATCTGCTACCGCATTCGCAGACGCATCCGCCTGCAGCTGCGCAACAACGGCGTTGACGGTGTCGCCGCTCTCCGCGTCCGCACCACGGGCGACCTGCACACGTGCGGCCGCGGGAGCGAGGTCGAACTGGAGTTTCTGCGCATCGAGCAGAGTCATGAACACCGCCGGGTCGCCACCGGATGCGACTTGATGCCGAGTGATCCCCACGACGGCGAACGTGTTCCGGCCGAGCTTCAGCGTCGCACCGAGGGCGAGGCCGGTCGTTCTGTCGGCGACGATTTCAAAGTGACTGCGGCCGATGTGCCGGCCTTCCACGATTTCAGGTGGTCCGCCAGGGCGGCCTGGCTCATACCCGATAACGTAGAGACGAAGCTTGGCACCACCATGCTCGGCTTCGACCGTTTGGTAGGTGAGACTGCCGGCAGACGCCACACCGGCGATTCGCGCGATGGCCTCGCGTGTATCACCTGGAATTCGAGAGGCTTCGGCGAAGGGACCGCGCGTATTGGCCTCCACCACCCACACGTCGACGGCCGGCGAGCGTGCGATGGTCAGAGCATCGACGACGATCCCCCTGTAGATTCCGATCATCGACAGCACGACGCCGAGCAGCAGTCCGAGCCCGACGCAGGTCAAGAGGAACCGGAACAGGTTATGTCGGATATCTCGATAGGCGAGGTTCATCTAGCAGTTGCCGCCGCCTGATCGGGCGCGGGTTGCGCCACGCTGACGCGCACCGCACGGCCGTCCTTGAAGCCGGCTCCGACGGCCGTGACGACTTGAGCGGCGGGCGGAAGACCCGAAGCGATCTCGAGCCGGGAGTCCTCGGTGCGGTGACGGAACGTCACAAGGCGTTGTCTGAGCCGTCCATCCTCGACGGTCCAGACCGTACCCTGCCGTCCGTCGTACCCGTGAACGGCCGCTTCCGGTACCAGCAGTGCCTTGTCGAGGACGGCGACCGTGATCCAGAATTCGGCCTGCTCGCCAAGATGCAACCGCGACGGCGGCTTGTCGCCCCGGATGTAGACACGCCGTTCCTCACTGACACGATCGCTCTCGAGCCCGATGCGGACGACTTGCCCGGAGAAACTCTCCAGCGGGCGTGAGCGCAAGCGGGCTTCCACCTTCTGGCCTTCCTGAATGAAACCTGCGCGCGCCTCGTCGACGTAGGCGAGGCCCCAGTGACTATCATCGGCGATCAGAGTGAAAATTGGATCGCCGGCCTTGACGACTGTTCCAAGTTCCTTGTGGCGCTCGATGACGAGACCGTCATACGGAGCGAGTATTGTGCGGTGGCTTAGCATCGTCTCTTCGAGTCGGAGTTGGGCCTGCGCGTCTAGAAGTTGCGCCTTGGAACTCTCCGCTTCGCTCATCGCCACGGCGACTTCGGCGTTGGCGACAGCCTCGTCGCGCAGCGCCTCCTCTGCCGTCTGCTGCGAGACGACATCGCGGCTCGCGAGTGACTGCTTACGACGGTTGGCGTCGCGCTTCTGCGCGAAGACCGCCTGCGCTTTCTCGACGTTTGCGGCTGCGCGCTGGATACTGACCTCGGCAATCGCGAGAGCGGCGCGCGCCTTGGCAACCCTTGCTTCCTGTTCGCTGGTCGCTAGCCGAGCGAGAACCTGACCCTTCACCACCTGGTCGCCATGGTCGGCGTTGACATCGACGAGGGTCGCACCGACCTCGAACCCGATCTTCGAGAGAACGCGCGCTTCGACCGTGCCAAGGCCGAACACCCTGATGGTCACATTCTGCGCTTCTGCGGCAACAGTGACTGCAATCGGCCGATTTGAGGCGATGGTGACGACAAGCCAGACTGCTGCCGCCATGCCTGCTGCGATGAGGCCGTACTTGATGACGGGCCTCCGCAAAATCGTCATGCCTAGCATGCAGGTACTCCACTCGGCACTTGCCGCGCACTGGCAATTTTAGACCTTATCAGCTGCGATCGCGGCCGCGAGGCCTATCTGCATGGCGTCGGTCCAACATGGTTCCTCTCCGGCACGCGCTCGGCCCATCAGGGCTAGGCCCCCCGGAAATGGACGGTGCGGTCCACGAGGTCGGTCATGTGTTGGGCGGCGCGGGCCGGCCAGCGTATATTCGCTGCGGCGGTGGTCACCTGCGGCCTCGATTCGCTGGGCCAGACGTTCAAGATCGCCGCCCGCGACAGCGATCTGCCCGACCTGCCGGAGTAGGGACCGGTCTGGCCGAGTTGGATGGCGCCCGTACGATCGTCGTCCGCTCGGTGGCGGCTTGAGAGAGGTGAGTTCAGATGGACGCCATTCCAATGGTGGATGTCGCGATGGTCACCGGCTCGACAAGCTGGGGGATCGCGGTGCCCGAAGACGTCGATCTGCCTGGCGTGCGCGTCATCGCCCGAGACTTGACCTTCGAGACACCCTACGGGCTGTCGCAAGAGTGGAAGCTGATCGAGCTAGACGGCAGTCTCACCTTCGACGGCAAGACCCGGAACGCATTGGTGGTCTGGAGCCACGGCAACCGGGTCGACGAGATCGACCATTCCGGCCAGCGCCGCGCCTTCTGGGTGCTGCGGGAGGCCGGTGTACGGAAGGTCCTGTGCTGTGCAACCCAAGGCAGCCTGAACCGGGCGATCCAAGCGGGCGATTTCGTGATCGTTGCCGACGTCCTGGAATTGACGCAGACGCCCTATTCGCTGCTGCCGGGCCGACAAAGGTTCGACGCCTCGGGCAAGCAACTGGTCTGCCCGAGTTGTGCGGCAACGGTGGCGCGGGTGGCCGGAGCGCAGTGGCCTGAAGGGCGACGCGTCTTCGGGATCGAAAGCCAGCTCGTCGCGGCCCATGCATGGGGGCCAAGACTGAGTAGTCCAGCCGAGGTCCTGGCATATCGCACCCTTGGGGCCGACATCATCAACCATTCGCTGGCACCTGAGGCGACTCTTTCGCGAGAGATCGGTGCCTGCTTCGTGAACGTGGGCTACGTGACGGCGCCCTTCCAAGGCTACTTTGCGCCTGCCGATGTGAATGTCGTTCGGGGCGATGTGCGCGACGATCTGGTCGACCTGGCAACGCGGGTTGCCATCGTGGCGCTAGCCGAGTTCGATCTCGACGCGCCATGCCACTGTGCCGGCCTCAGGTCCGCCCAACCCGAGAATCGCTGGTCGAGGCGCTGATTTTTCCTTTTCGCCGCCAAACGTCGTGACGGTCAGCGCCGGACCGGGCGACAATCCCTGCGGCCATCATCTGAGGTCGACGCCGATCTCGGAGAGCTCTTCGAGATGGCGTCGAACATGAGACTCGAGAACCTGCTCGCAGCGATGCGGGTCGACGTGCAGTTCGGCGGCGATCAGGGCGGCGGCGCGGGCCGGCCACTGCACCCAGCCGTCGCGCTCGCGCCGGGCGAGCGCGAATACGGTGGCGATCGCCCGTGACCGATCGACGAGCTCTCCCTTCATGCGCTGCAGGCGAAGGCGCGCGAGATGTGCCTTTGCGATCTCGTGGGCGGTCCGCGCCTGGACGAAGGTGACACTGCCGCTGGCGGGCAGGCCCTGTTCCTTCAGGGTCTCCCGGACAGAGCCGACCGCCGCTTCCGCCACCGGCTTCATCGCCTCTGGCGGGGGCTTTGTGGACTTCGGCGCGGGTTTGGCGGTCCCCTTGGCCTTGCTCGGATCCGTTGATCGGTCCCAGGCGGCATCCGCCTTCGCCGGGTCGATGCTGCCGTCGGGTTCGAGCGGAATCCGGCCGGCCTTCGCGGCCTTCAGGACCGCGACGTGGGAGACGCCCCAGCTGCGCGCATAGGCCCGGATCGACACGCCCAAGCATCTACTCCGGAACCAAAAAAATATAACGCGATGATGCACTCATCCGCTTGGCTTGTGGGCGAGGCAGAGCATGTATGTCGTCATCAGGAACGGAGATGACGATGCGCCGCCCCAAGAGCAACGCCAAGCCGCTTGACGCCTTCATTCAGCGCAAGGCGGACATCGACGCCGCACTGGCGCGGATCAAGGCGCTCAGCGACGAGCACTTCAACGTTCATCCCGACAAGGTCACTTGGGGAGACGTCGGAATGCTCGAAGACTACGTCAAACTCCTGAAGCGCATCACCGACAGCGCCTTCCACGAGGGTGAATTCGCCGAGTGAGGGCACCGTTGCCGGCGCCAGCCCGCCGCAAGGCGGGCTCGGGGTCGTAGGAGGGTCGCGATCGGCGCGGCCCCGCTCTTGGAGCCGACCCGATGACCAAGCTCTCCGACACCCAGCTCGTGATTCTGACCGCCGCCGCCCAGCGGCCCGGTCACCTTGCGCTCCCTCTTCCGAGCAATCTGCGCGGAGGCGCCGCCACCAAGGTGGTCGGTGCGATGATCGCCAAGGGCCTCCTCGAGGAGGTCTATGCCGACAAGGGCGACCCGCTCTGGCACGAGAACGGCGACGGCCGTGGCATGACGCTGGTTGTGACCGAGGCGGGGCTCGCTGCCATCGGCATCGATCCCGAAGCGGCCGACGGTGCGCCCAAAGGCGCCGACGAAGCGCCGAGCGCGGATACCGCGGCTGACACCGGGGCAGAGGCAGTCCCCGCGCCCAAGGCGCGCACCGCGCGCACCGGCACGAAGCAGGCGATGCTGATCCAGATGCTTCGCGCCGACACCGGTGCGACCATCGAGGAGATTGTCGCCGCCACCGGCTGGCAGCCCCACACGGTACGCGGGGCGATTGCCGGCGCGCTGAAGAAGAAGCTCGGGCTCGACGTCACCTCCGAGAAGGTCGACGGGCGCGGGCGGGTCTATCGCATCGGCTGACCACGTTGCAGCATCATGCCGCCGGGGCGCCTCCCCGGCGGCGTTGCTGTGTCGTGCGTCGAACGCGGATCCGTTCGAACAAGCGCCGCAGGCAGTAAGAGCGTGCGATCGAGATGGCAGTGAAGATCAAGCCGAGAATAAACGCGTCGCCGAGTGAGGCGTGAAGCCCGAACCACGGAAAGACGACAACCTGCGTGGTCACCGCGACGCCGTAGCCGACGACGACGTTGGCGATCGCCTCGACGAACGACATGACGCGGGACTGCATCATGCCGCTGCTTGGTCCTCGGCGGCTTCGTCGAGACGCTCAGCCTTCACCGTCGCAAAGCTGCGGCCGTCACCGTCGAGGATCGCCTCCTTCCCGGTCTCCGTCTGCCACCGCTCCACAGCGACGTCGACATAAGCCGGGCTGATCTCCATCGCGAACACGCGCCGGCCGTTGGCCTCGCCCGCCATGATCTGCGAGCCGGAGCCCGAGAACGGTTCGTAGCAGAGCCCGCCACGAGCAACATGCTGGCGCATCGGAATCCCGAAGGCATCGAGCGGCTTTGGGGTTGGATGGTCCGGCCGCTCGTCCTTGGTGAAGCTTGGCATCTCCCACGTGGAGGGCAGCGTTTGGTCGGCGACCTTCGGCGGACGGTTCGGGCGGAGCCAGCCCATGAAGCAGGGCTCGTGCTTCCACAGATAATGCGACCGGGTCAGGACGCCGCGGTCCTTTACCCAGATGATCTGCTGGTGGACGAAGGCCCCGGCCTTCTCCCAACAGGCCTCCAACATCGCCTGGCGACGGGACGCATGCCAGCAGTACCAGGCGGCGTCCTCGGTGATGGCCTCCGCCACCGCGGCGGCGATGAAGCCGTCGTAGAGTTCTGCTCCCTGGCTGCTGTCGTCCCAGGTGACGCCGTAGCTCTGCGACCAGTCTTTGTTGCGCGTCGGATGGTTCGAACCGTCGTAGTCGACGAGGTAGGGCGGGTCGGTCGCAAACAGCACCGCCCGCTCGCCGTTCATCAGGCGGCGGACATCCTCATGCTTCGTCGAGTCCCCGCAGAGCAGCCGATGCTCACCGAGGATCCATAGGTCGCCCGTGCGCGCCACCGGATTGCGGGGCGGCTCGGGAACGACCACCGCCGGAACGCCGCCGCCCTCGCCATCACCCTCGTCTGCGTCGCCCTCTGGCACAAACGCCAGAAGCTTTCGATCTCGCCGTCGGAGAAGCCGACGAGCGACAGGTCGAAGTCGTCGGCTAGGAGGTCCTGCAGCTCGGCCGACAGCCGCGCCTCGTCCCAGCCGGCGTTGAGGGCGAGCTGGTTGTCGGCGATGACGTAGGCGCGGCGCTGGGCCAGCGTCAGGTGATCGAGGATGACGACTGGCACGGTGTCGAGGGAGAGGCGTCGCGCCGCTTCGAGGCGGCCGTGCCCGGCGATGACGTCGCCGTCGGCGGAGACGAGCACCGGGTTCGTCCAGCCGAACTCGATGATGCTGGCGGCGATCTGTGCGATCTGGTCGTCGTCGTGAGCGCGCGGATTGCGCCCGTAGGGCCGCAGCCGATCGACCGGCCAGTGCTCGATTGCATCGGGCAGGCGGGGCGACGTGGCGGGCATGGTTCGTCCGGTAACCGACGCGCGCGGGTACCACCGGCGAGATGCCGGCAGCACACGAGAGCGTCAAGGATTGCGGGAGGTTGGGAGCGCCAGCCGGTAACCGGAGGCGGTAACTGGTAACTCAAAATTACATGGTGACGGTGGCGAGGTTCCGGGCGGCGGACACCCGCACTCAGTGCGCCTCGGCGGAGGAACCAGAGGGGGAGGGGGGTGCCCCGCCCGCGCCTCTCGCCAGCCTGCCCAAGGGATACCCCAAATCAGCCGGATCGGTCTCGACCTGCAGTGTCTCACCGAAAAATTCATGCCCAGCGCGATTGTGCTTGACGCTCTGCGTGCTCGACCACGAACCGCTGCGAGCGCTTCGCTGGCGGGCGGCGACCGCTCAGCCGCCATACGATCACGCTGAGCGCGTACTCCCAGCGTCGGTGTGCCGTGGCGCGTGAGATCCCGAAGCGCCAGCAGATCGGCTTCCACGGCGTGCGCTCGGCGCGGGCCCACACGAGCTTGGCGTCCTCCGGCTCCAGCCACTGCAGCCAGGGCAGGGTCGCCTCCATCCGCGTGATGGCATCCGGAGCCGGCGGGCCGCGCCGGAGCCGCGGCGCTTCCTGGCCGACGAGGTCGGAGAACTCGTAGGCGATGCGGGGCCAGGTGCTGAAGTAGCCCTGCACTCTCACCTCGGGCAGCCGCTTCAAGACGTCGGCGGCTTCCTCCAAGCGCTCCTCCACCTGATCACGGGTCCATGCGTCCATGACGGGCCTCCTTGCGCATGCCGTAGAGTTTGTCGCCGAGCTGCCGGACGAGCTCCCGCTCGGGCCAGGTGAGCCGGGGATCGGCCTCGCTCACGACCAGGACCTTCTGCTCGAGCCAGCCTTCCTGCTTGACCTGTTCGGGATTGCGGCGGTGGCCGCCGAAGCCGCGGGGCGCCCACCTCATCGGATGCCCCCCTTGGTCTCGATGGCCCAGAGCAGCAGGGCCACGGCATCGGCTTCGTTGTCGTCGGCGGGGCTGAAGCCGCGAGCTTTGGCCGCTGCGATCATGGCCTCCTTCGGGGCATTGCCCTTGCCGGTGGCGTGGCGCTTGATGGTTCCGACGGGAACGCCCTCGTAGGGGATGTCGCGCTGCTCGGCCCACGCGGTCAGCGTCGCCATCAGCCCGCCGTAGATGTGGCTGGCGTCGGTGCCGGCGTGGCGGCGCACCTCCTCGAACCAGATGGCAGCGAGCGGCCCGGACAGGCGGTCGAGCTCGGTCAGCCAGTTGGCAAAGCGCAGGTAGCGCATGCCGCCGCCGTCGAAGCGGCCGGGGCGGAACGATGCGGTGCCGCTGGTGATCAGGCCGTCCGCACCGCGGAGTGCCCAGCCGGTGGTGGTGGCGAGGTCGAGGGCGAGGAGGCAGGGTGTCGGAACCGCTGCCGGTTCGGCGCGGGTGGCGTGCAGCGGGGCCTGTTGGAACATCGTGAAGGCTCACAGTGGCGTGGGCCTTCGGCTTTGGTCACGGCAAGAGAATCACGCCGGGCAGGGTGGTTCAAGGGAAATGCACCGACGCGGCGCATGGCGACCCTTGTCACCACCTGTCACCACCTCTCCAGAAGGTGGTGACAAAAAATTCCGCTGCAAAAACAAATGGTGTCACCACCGTCACCACTGTCACCACCCCTCTCTTTCCAACGCATACGGAGAAGCGTTAATTCGAGGAAATGTAGTGCCTATAGATGGAGGGAAGGGAGTAGGTGACGACAGTGGTGACGGTGGTGACACCATTGTTTTCTCAGGCGTTTTTGCGTCACCGCCTGATTCCAAGGTGGTGACCGGGACAAGGTGGTGACAGCTTGAGGGGGTACGTCGACGGCGGGCCCGGTCTTCAACAAACAGCTAGGTCGTGTGGACAAACCTGATCCAGCACCGGATCGTGGCGAGTTGCACGAAGCCGAGGAAGCTTGATGCGAGTTTGTCGTCGCGGGTTGCGACGCGGCGTGAGTGCTTGATTTTGTTGAAGAAGCGCTCGATGCGGTTGCGCATCGCGTAGGCGGTCTTGTCGATGATCCGCTGGACCTTCCGGTTTGACTTCGTCGGGATTACCGGATCGATGCCCCGCCGTTCGAGATCGGATCGGATGGCGTCGCTATCGTAGCCCTTGTCGCCGAGCATTGCCTCGGGCGGCGGCGCGTCCTCCGCCATGAGATCGTCGTAGGCCGTCATGTCCGATGCCTGGCCGGGCGTCACGTGGAAGCCGACCGCCAGTCCTTCCGCATTCGCTCGGGTATGAACCTTGGTCGTAAGCCCACCGCGCGAACGGCCAATACCGTTTCTCTGAATCCCCCCCTTCCGCCGGCGCCGTGCTGATGCACCCGGACAATGGTGGAATCGATCATTTGTAGCGTGTTGTCGGAGGCTTCGCTGTCGGAGAGCGCGGCCAGCATCACGTCCCAGACCCCGGCCTCCGTCCAGCGTCGATATTGCCGGTGGACGGAGTTCCAGTTGCCGAATTCGGGCGGTAGATCACGCCACGGCACACCGGTGCGCGTCACGTAGAGAATGCCATCCAGAACCCGGCGATGATCCCGCGGCCGACGCCCGCCCTGCGTACGCTTCTCGATCAGGAATGGCGCGAAGAACGCCCATTCCGCGTCGCTCATCAATCCGCGAAGCACCGCTGCCCTCCTCAAAGAGCAGCGTTGAATCAGACATCAGCCGATTTGGGAATCCCGTTTGTCCACACAACCTAAGGCGTTGAGTGGGGAGCCCGCGCCTCCGATCTTGCTCGAGAGCTTCCGGCATCATGAGCAGCGGAGGTCTTGGGGTCGTCGGCGGGTAGGATTTGTGTGTGCTCAAACAGGCCGGTTTCCGGCCACCACCGGGATATCCACCGATCAAAGACTGGCGGCTCGGACCACCCCTTGTAGCGGAGGCTGTGGGAACGGGAGATTATGGGTTCGCCCTTGGCCGGCCTTAGAAGAAAGCGGCCATCGTGGATGATAGCGGTCCAGAATTCGTCAGCATCATCTCGGAATTTTATGAACGGTAGCCGCCGCCACCGCATCTCCATGCCAAGAGAAACCAGGAAGTGTCCTTCGCCGCGGGCCTGTGCCCGCATCCTTCGGCCGTTCCATGCGCGAAATCGAATGCAGCGCGCTTCCTGTAGTCCTGAGTCGTTCATTCTTACGGCCTCAATCGTGGGAAACTCCGTGCACCAACTCTTTGTTGGGGGAGAACGGGGGCGTATCTTCCAACGATAGCATGCAACTTCTGCTGTTCAACACGTCTCGGAGTCAGCTGGCGGTGGCCGAGTCTGACAGGGGCCGCCCCGCACCGACCTCCAACAATTGCGCATAGCCCCATTCGATCAATATGTTGTGAGCGTTTTCCGGTATCGCCACTCGCGCGCCGAGCCGACCCGGCATTGGTACCTCTCCCAGCTTCGCGACCGGAGCCATGCGCCGACCCGCATTTGGTCGCCCTTCGTCCAGTTCGCAGGTTCGATCCTCAGCGCACCCTCGAGGATCTCGCCCACGGAGACGTCGAGGAGCGGCCCCGAGCGCTCGAATTCCTCGTCCTGCCAATCCGGATAGCCGGCGTGCCCCCGGTTGACGCTGCGGGTGTCGTGGGTGAGCCAGCGGTCGATGCGCGCGTCCCAGGCGTCGCCCTGATACCGAGCCTCCTGCTCGGTGCTGGCGGCCGCGAGCAACTCGGCATCGTCGATCCACCAGATCGCGCCCTCACGGAAGCGCTGCACTGCTTCGGCCCAGAGCTGCTCGCGATCGCGGGCGAGTGCAGGGATGTCGATGGTCCCGCAGCGCAGCGGCCAGAAGCGGCGGTTGCCGGTTTCGTCGCGGAGGTAGGTGTCGGGGTTGACGGTGCCGGCGAAGATGCACTGCCGCGGCACCTCGACGGTGTAGCGGCCGTAAGGCGGACGGAAGCGGTCGGTAGTGCGAGTCAGAAACGCCTTGATCCGCGAGACCTCGGCCCTGCCGATCGCATCGAGCTCGGCGATCTCGACGATCCAGATGCCCTGCATGTGGATTGCGGCATCCTTCGAGCCAAGCTCCGGCAGTTCGTCGGTGAACCAGTCTTCGCCTGCGAGCACCTTCAGAGCTGTCGACTTCCGCGCACCCTGCTGACCCTCGAGGATCAGCATGTGGTCGGCCTTGACGCCGGGTCGGTAGATGCGGGCGACGGCGGAGATCAGCCAGAGCGCGCCGATGGTGTGGTGGAAGGGCGTTGGCGCAGCGCCGAGATAGGTGCTGGTCCACGTCTCGATGCGCGGAGTACCATCCCACGTCAGCGTGTCGAGCCAGTCGCGAACGGGATGGATGCGGATCTCGCGTGCGACGGCACCGACCGAGCGGCCGACGACGAGCGGAGCGACATTGACGCCGCGGAGCTGCAGCCACTCGGCGGCGCGCACATCGTCGGCATCCTCCCAGGGGCGTGGGAACGCCGCGTGAGCGTCGTCCCACGGCAACGGGCGACGGGCGATCACCTCCTGCGCGAACTCGTCGAAGGCGAGGACGCCGGCGAAGGCCGGATCCGACGACAGGGCGATGATGACATTCGCCTCGTTACGCTCAGGCGCGCCGGCGAGGTCCTGCCGCAGCCGGCCGAACCAGGCAGGCGGCGTGATCCGCACGTTCGGGTCGCCGGAAGCGTCGACACGCTGGCGCAGCTTTCCGAGCTGCTTCTCCAGGATGGCGACGGCGATGCCGGTCACCGATTTGATGCGGGCGAGGATCTGGCGCTCGGGGAGCGGGTCGAGCTGCGTGAGAGCCAGGCGGCCGAGCAGATTCGAGAGCGCCTCGAGTTCCGGCGGGCTGGCCAGAGCCTCGGCGGCGGCGAGCAGAGTGTCGGCATCGTCGGCGGGTGCGAAGGGCGTGAAGCCGTCCGGCTCCATGAGCGCAGATGGTTCTGCAGCGGCTGCGGGCGCCAAAGGCGCTTCATAGTCCTCCGCTCGCGCCCCGCGCAGAAGGTCGTCGTTGAAATCGTCGCCGTGCAGCGGAAGGACGATGTTGTTCGGGATGTCGGCGAGGTTCAGCCGGTCTGAGAGGCCGGCAGCCGCTTGGCGCCCGGCGTCGCCGGCATCGGCGTAGATGGTGACGCGGCGCGTCCCGTCCGGCCATTGGAAGCGGGCCAGCCCGTCCGCGGACAGAGCCGCCCAGACCGCTGTGCCGAACAGCGCATGGGCGGCGAGCGCCGTTTCGATCCCTTCCGCAACACCGATGTGGCCCGTCGCCGACATCGGGAACAGCCGAACGGCAGCGTCCTTCACGCTGCCCAACATCTTCTTGCCGGGCGGCGCCTTGGCGCTGCCGTCGTCGAGGAGGAACGTCCGATGGATCCCGAGCGCCCGCTCGCCGTCCGGCAGGCGGGGAATCGCGACGAGGCCGGGCCAGCCGCGGCGCCCATCGAAGTCCGGCAGGTCGGGGTGGAAGAGCAGATCCGGCGAGCCCGGATCCTGCAGACCGCGGGCGCGCAGGTAGGCTTCGCCCACCGTCCCGGCGATCGGCACGGCGCCCTCGATCAGGCGAGCGATCTCCGCCGCGTGGTCGGGCCGTGAAGGGGACGCAGGGCGCGGTGGCGAGGGGCTCATCCGCGCGAGGCGTGCCGCCTCGTCATAGAGAATTCCATCGCAAAGCCCCGTCGCCTGCGCGATCAGATCTATCGGGCTTGCGCGCTCGCCCGTGGCGTAGTCGAAGCCCCAGCCGGCATAGGGCCCTTCGAGATGGAGCGTGCACGAACCCTCCTTGCGGGGGGCCCGGCCGGATAGATCAGCGCAGCGCAGGCTGCGGCGATCGCGGGCAAGCACCGCCTCAGGGAACAGGCTCGGCAGCCAGTCGGCGGCGGTGGCGCACAGCCGCTCCTTCACCGCCGCCAGATCGTGCCGGCTCTTCTGTGCGGCGACATCGTTGAGATCGATCACGAGTGCCCCGTCAGGCCAGGAGGACGAGGCCGGTCTCGGCGCGGGTGATGGCGGTGTAGAGCCAGCGGCGACGGTCGAGATCGCTGCGGCCGAGCCCGTCGTCCCAGACGATGACGTTCGGCCACTGTGACCCCTGAGCCTTGTGTGCCGTGATCGCCCAGCCGAAGGTCGCTTCGGTCAGGTGGCGCTTCTCCTTCCAGTCGCGGTCGTGGCGGTGGGCATCGTGCGCGACGTGGTCTTCGAAGTGCCCCTTGTAAAGACGCAGCCGCCCGGGTCGGCCCTCCCTGTCGAGCAGCCCGACCCGGCGACCTTCTTCATCGTGGACGACGGCCGAGAAGAACAGACTGCCCTCGTCGACGACGTCCTCGAGACAGAGGAACATGCCGTTGACGAGGCCGAGGGCGTTCTCGTTCTTCAGGCAGATGATTTTCTCATCTGGGCCAGTCGGCAGCCACGAGCTGCTGAAGCCTGCGGCAGCGCGCATGGCGTTATTGAGCTGCAGCCGCGTCGCATTCATCCCGCAGATCAGCTGGCCGCCGCGCAGCGCCTGCTCCGGCGTGATGTCGCCCTTGCGGAGCTTTGCGACGTGGGCGTCATAGCTGCCGAAGCCGATGGGCTCGCCGGTGCGGGCGAGGGTGGCGAGACGGATGATGGCGCTCTCGGCGGCCTGGCGATGAATCTCCGTCAGCATGATGTCGGGAGCGTCGCGGGTGAACGCGCCTTCGCCCTTGATTGGCGGCAGCTGGCCGGGGTCGCCGAGGACGAGGATCGGCTTGCCAAAACTCATCAGGTCGCGGGCCATCTCCTCGCCGACCATGGAGACCTCGTCGAGGACGATCAGGCGAGCCTCGGCGGCGTCGCTTTCGGGGTTCAGTGCAAAGCGCGGGTGCTTCATCGCCGAGAGAGCCTGCCGCATCGCCTCGATAGCGGCCTCCGCGGCGGTGCGATCGAACCCGTTGAGAGTTCGCGCAGCGTCCTCAGCCTCGCGGACGCGCTTGCCGGCGGCCTCGATCTCCTCCTCGGTCGCGGCGATCACCGAGTAGATCAGGCTGTGGATGGTGCGCGCGGGCGTCCCCTTCCGGCTCAGCACCAGTGCGGCCTTGCCGGTGAAGGTGGCTGTGACGACCCCAGGCACACAGCCGCCGTCCTTCGCGCCGCGGTGGGGCGAGAGGCCAAGCTCGTCGAGGGCGAACTTCAGGACGGTGGACTTGCCCGAGCCAGCGTATCCGAACAGCCGGAACACTTGCTGCTCGTGAGTCCGCGTCTCGAACCACTCTTTAATGGCGCGGATGGCCGTTGCTTGCGTCGGGGAGGGGGTGAACGCGCTCATGCGGCTTTCGCCTCCACGGCATAATCCTTGACGATTCCGCCGCGGGCCGGATCGCCCACTTCGCACTGACGCACGAAGACACGACGGCCATCTCCCATCTTCCGCCAATGACCACGGCGGATGTGCCAGCGGGGGCTGGCATGGGTGCCGCCCTGCTCGGCGCTTGCCGCCTGCAGACGCGCCGGATCGATAGTGACCTGGCGCCAGACCCAGCCGTGCAGGCTGCCAGGCATCGAGGGCGTGCGCCGCACGCGCGGTACATGCCGTTCCGTAACGTCCGCAGCCGTGGCGAGGATCGCCAGCCCACGCCAGATCATCGCGGATGCCGCCTCGCCGATCTGATACGCCATCTCGTGGTCGGCGTTTGCAGGATTGGTTTCGAACTCTGCGACACCGCCATCCGCAACGCGCACATGAGCTTGGACATCGGTCCAGCGCCTG
>NZ_JAWDIR010000015.1:0-34099 GCF_046156265.1 Pseudoxanthobacter sp. M-2 | reverse complement strand
GAGGCTCGCTATTCGACGGGAGTGCAGATGCCGCCTCACGCTTCGTAGTGAGGACCTTTTCGTCATTTGGCACTTTAACCTCGGAAAAGTGACGCTCGACAACTCTACCCGACCCTCCATATTGCTTAATAACAAGGTCCGCTGATGCGCGAGACGGACTATCGATAGCGGCACTCGCGCCATCAGCTTTATGAAATATTCCGATCCGATCGAGGAATCTGATAAACTCGCTCCTATCGACTGTTACGCTCCTCCAAAGACGGTAAATGTTCTTAGCCTCAGTAGGAATACTGAACTCGAAATATGACACTGTCCTATCAATTGATTTATCAAACGGATGATTGAGGTCAAATATCTCATTATCGTGCTCGTTCACAACGGAATCACTGCGAAGAGAGCTAGATCTAATCCAGTCAAAGGACGGCTGTGCCTTCGGGTGCGTGATCCGGTAGCCTTGTAGTCGCAATTTCGATTGCTCTATTGCTTCCAGCATTTTTCCCAAAAACAGCTTCCTCATGCGGTAGCCGTCTGCGTCCTCCCTGTCATACAAGAGGTATCCTGGTTGCGCGCGAGACCGGTACTCCTCTCGATCAACAGGCTCGTCGAACAAATTTGTCAGAACGACGCCATACAAGGCAAAACGTACCGCAACTCGTATTGATATCTGGTCGTCAATAGGAAGATCATATTGAGTACGCATCCATTATTGATCCATTTTGTAAAAACTGTTCGCCGCATCTTATGGCAGCAGCTAACCACCAAACCCCGTCGAGTCTGCCTTAAACTTAAGCTGTCGTGTGTTGTCGCGGACGACACCGACATCTTCGTCTGAGAAGCCATCCGTTGCTTGGGCTTCGATCTCAAGGGTCAAGTTGATGCGTGCCCCTTGCGTGCGCTGCAGTTGCTCGACGATGGCGGTGACGACCGAGTCAAAGGACTTAATTGGGCGGGATGGGTCGAGCACGACGGTGCCGTAGAACCGGGTGGGTCGCGACGATATCGGCTGAGGAGTTGGCGGTGGCGGAACTGGACGGTCCTCTCCAGGAGCAGGAGGGGTGCCGGGGGGCACTGTCGGCTCCGCCGGGACCGTCAGCCCCCGCGCCGCGATTTCCTTGCGTACGATGAGCCCACTTGTGGATAGAGTGCCGGGCGGAAGGCGACCGAGCACCAGACCGCGATAGCCACCGGCTTCATCTACGCCATCGGCATAGCCAAACTGCGGGTCGCTGCCTGCGACGCCCTCGGCGATCGAGACTTCCAGCACACTGGGGTCGCGCAACTTCGGCAGGTAGACGTAAGCGGCGAACCACTCTCGCACTTCAGCGATCGCAAGATGTGGCTGACCTGCCGGCCAGAGCGTGTCGAGCTTCGCAAGGAGGATCTTAGGACCGAGCACTTCCTTCACGATGCTGTCGCCCTTCGGCGAGAGCTTCTCGTAGGCCGACATGGCGATCGAGCTCCGGTCTCGCGCCATCAAAGTCGTCTGCTCAATCTCGAAGGGCTTCCCGTCGAGCACGCCCGCATCCTTGTTGGCATAGAGGAGATGCGTCCAGGCGGCGCGCACCGCCTTCTCAGCGGCCTCCTTTGTGCTGCTGGCGCGCTCCCCCACATCCTTCACCTGCGACGTCGTGAGTTGCCCCTTGACGATCTGGTCGCTGTTGATCGAAGCCCAGCCCATCGCCTTGCGGGTCACCTCACGGGCATTGTTGAGAGCGGCATCGTCGGCAGCTACGAACACCAGAGTGTTGCGATACCGACGCTGCGTGGCGCGGCAACGCGTCAGCGCATCCGTCGCCGCCTCGATCGCCTTGGAAGCCTTGGCGCCCTTCGTGTGGGCGGTCTCGGGCTTCAAGATGACAAGCGCGAGCGCGGACGCCTCGTCGACCATGGCCGGCTCGTCGGGAGCAGCGTGAACGCGGGAGAAGTTCGCCTTCTGCCCTGCTTCCGCCTGTAGCACTCGGACGATTTCCTCGTCGACCTTGTAGGGCTCAAACGCCTTGCCGCGCTCGTCGGCGAGGCGGTTCAGGGTCGGCTGCGTCGAGAACCAGTAGCGACCGGCGTCTTCGTAGAGATAGGTGGCGACCTCGTGCAGCTCGCGCAGAGCCTCGCCGAAGATCGCAAGCTGGTCACCCGGCTCGGCCGCCGCAAGCCGGATCGAAAGACCATTCACCCCTGCATTCGGCTGGCCGACGGTTGGAGCGGAGCAAAGGAAAACTGCCCTCGCGGCGCGGGTCGCCGCTCGAGCCTGAGAAATCCGGCGGCTGGTGTTGGATTCCATCCGTGCGGGAAGGGACCGTTCGCCGTCCACTTCGCTGTCCAGAACGGCGGCGAAGGCTGGATCGAGCGGATCGATGATGCCCGCCTTGATCTTCGAGTCCGACAGCGGGATACGGCCCGGAAGGATGAGCGGGTCCCTGGCGCGTTGTTGCCAAAGCACGCTGACAACGTCTGCCATGAGCCTCAGAACACCTCGGGTGCGCTGAAACTTCGGTAGCGTCGACCAGTCCTTCGAGAGTCGATCAAATAGCTCTGGATGGATCGGATAGGAAATGCGCAAGAGGTTGGCGTAACTGGCCTCCTTCGCCGTCGGCGGAAACTCGCTTGGATTCTTGCGATAGAGGTCGTGGAATGCCTTGACCGTCTCGTCCCGCGCCCGCTCGCCCTCGGCGTCTAGCGACTGGAAAAGTCGGCGGCGCACGATCTCGTAGGTCTCATTTCCGTGGGCGGCGAGCCAGGGCGAGCCGATGCGGCCAAAGTGAGTTTCGAGCCGCTTCAGAGCGGCGACACCTTTCGCACCACCCGCCTCCGCATCGCTTTCTGGCAAGGAGCCGACCACGAGCACATTCGGCACCATCTTCGCCGCCTCGGTCAGCGACTGGATGAAGGTGAGGAACGATTCAAACCGGTCTTCTGGAAGCTGCCGAGCGAACGCTACGACCTCGTCGAGGAGGACGACACTCGGCCCCGCCAGGCGAAACACCGCGGCGATCAGTTCCGAGCCCGGGCTGGTTCCCGCCGCCTCAGCCTCGCGAACGAGATCGAGGCCGGGTTGACCCGCGAGCTTCCATGCCAAGAAGCCCCATACCGTGCGGACCCGCGGACCGCCATCCAGCAGCAGGTCCGAGTCTACCCCCTTGGCGGTACCAACGAAGACGGCAGTTTTTGCCGGCTTCCACGAGGCGATCGTCTCCGCATCGGCGAGATCACGGACGCCCTCGAGCAGCTTGAGGTCGCTTGCGCGTGCCAAGTGATAGAGCGCCAGCATGGTGTGCGTCTTGCCGCCACCAAACGAGGTCTGCAGTCCGAGCACGGGGTCGCCGCCGGTGCCGCTGAGGCGGGCAAGGCCCGTGCGCAACACGCGCTTCAGGCCGTCGGTCAGAAAGGTGATTCGGAAGAAGTCGTCGGGGCTGGCATAGTCGCCGCTCGCGTGGCCGAGGTCGACCGCGGCAAGGTCGGCGGCAAACTCGGACTGCTTGTAGCGGTTCGCCAGCACGTCCGGATGCGGGAAGGCGACTTCGGTCCAAGGCTTCAGCACCCCCACTGGCTGTTCTGAAGTGTCGAGCCCGAGGGAGAGCGTGCCAGCCGGCTCCGCTTTCGCCGACGCGGCTGGAACCGTTAGCGTCGCAGTCGGCAAGCCATGCTGCCGCTGCTCCGCATAAAGCGCTTTTAGAGCGTCGATTTCTTTGCCGGGGCCCTTCAGCTTCTCGGCGAGGGCAACCATCGCGTCGAGGTAGCGCAAGCCCTCGGCGTCGGTGAGTGGCAGGGTCAGGTGGGAGGTGTTGTTGCGCGCCTCGAAGCAGGACGAAACGAAGTTGCGGACCTTCGGCTTCTCGTTGCGCGCGAACGCCTCTTCAAAGACATCGCGCCACTGGTCGATCATCGTCTTCAGCAGCGCATACAGGTCGAGCGGATCGAGTGGCGAGGCCGACTGGGTGCGGCTCGCGTACATGATCCAGCGCTTGCCGTACTTTTTCTCCATCCGAGCGGAGACGAACGGGTGGATGGCGCCCTGCAGGTGGTCGAGGCCTTCGCGCACGCGGCGCAGCGTGTCCTTGTCGTCCACCATCCTTGGCAATCCCCCATTTTTTTCAGGCGAAGAGGTCGCCCGTTCCGCTAATCGGCGTCGGCGCTCCCGACTCGGACGCCCGGTCGAGGAGATGCGGCCACTCCTCGGCGAGTTGATTGTACACGAGCGCCTCGCTCGCCCAGCCCTTTTCGGTGGCGATGCGGAACAGCCGGTCGACCAGCGCACGTGCGTCCGGTGCCCGCGCTCCCATCTCGGCCACCAACTGCCCCGCCGACTCAGCCCCACCGTCGGGCGCGTTGAGCACGCGCGCGGTGTGCTGCACGCACTCCCAGACCGTCGGGGTCTTGTCCCTAGCAGGAGACCAGTCGGCAGGAAGCTTGTCACGGGGGGTGAGAGCCGTCTTCCCCTTGAGGTCAGAAAAGACCCCCGCGGTGAAAAGTGCGTTGATGGCAGTGTTCTTCGCGGTGGCCAGCGTAATCAGTTCGCCTGAGGAGCGGGCTTCAAAGCCGTAGGAGCCGAACCAGGCAAGCGCTACCTGCGTTTCGGCGTCGAAGCTCGCGAGGATTTCGTTGTCAATCTCTTCCCAGACGCGGTTGATAATCGCGAGCGCCGTCTTCACTGACATTGTGCTGTCATCGTCTTCGAGCACCTCAGCAAAGCGGGTGAAGACCCCCATGCCCGGCCCTATCACAGATTGCTGCATATCAACGGGCCCCGACTCCGGCCACGCGGATCTTAGCGATGGCGTCAGGGAGCTCTCGGCGCAGTGCAGCGGTGAAGCCGGCGCGGTCGGCGGCGGCGGCAGTTTGCAACCGCTTTCGGCAGACCAGGACGATTGAAGAGGCGAGTGCGTTTGCCCCTTTCCCAATCATCCGATTTGCGAGCTCAGTGCGCAACGGCCAGGTGCCGTCGACTGCGAGGCCCGCGTTAGTTACAGCCTGTAGGAAGGACGCCCAACCCGCCGACGTGACGCCGTCATCCGCAGCTTCAGACTGCTTAAATGCGTAATAGATTGCAAGAGGCTCACGATCGGTGGCCGCCGCCCTCATGGCGGAAAGAGCTTCTCCCATGCCTCGCAGGAAAAACTCTTCCGCCTGTGACTTGCCGCCATGGCGATACGGGGTCGCAACAAGCTCCTCGTCTTTGGGCGTAACAAGCCTACGAAAAAGGTCTGGCCACATCTTCGCCAACGGGCGCTTTAGCCACACGTAGAAGAAGTCTGATAGCTCCGCATACCCAATATTGTCATAATAGGGAGGATCCGTTGATACAATAATAGGCCGAACGGGAAAAGAATTTTTAGACGCGTTGATTTGATAAATTGCAGATTCTCCTGTATCCTGTAATCTCCATAGCACTTCACTAACAGCTAATGCCGTTCCTGATATGTCGCCACCAGCACCGCCCAGGGGATTAGTCTCTGAATAGTCCCATACCATGGGAAGCGCTTGCCGCCCGAAGGTATTCCGCATTCTGTCCATATTGGCCTCCCATGAGCACAATGTCGTGTTCCGGTCAGCCGCCTTGTCAACGGCAAAGCCAAGATATGTTGCCACCGCATCAGCGTACGCGGTGGCACCCGCACCACCGGCGCTGAGGCCATTGGCAATAGAACGCGCTCCTTCGTGATCAGAGTGAATGTCAAATAGACCGGAAACCCTAGCATTATTCAACACCTCCTCTCTCGCTTGTAAAACAAGGTCCGAGAAGGTCGCTAATGACACCAGTTGTCGATTAGTAAAAGCATCTCTCCATCGCGGCATTCCATACATTGGTAAGCGATCAACGTCATGACTTGGTGTCGTTATAAGCTCGTCTGGCGCCCAAGTAGGGCGAGCGCGGGCGGCAATTGCTTCGTGCTCATCGGTCGGACAAATATAGACTCTCTTCTTTTTACCCTCTGCAACAATCGCCATTAATCGTGACTTCAATCCGCCCTCTTTTGCCTCACTGCGAATATAATTGAAGTCTATACTAGTTCCCGATAGGATGCATGTGAACGATTTTCCCTTCCCAAGCTTGGTTCCACTATTCTTTATTTCAATCTGATTTTTCTCCATAGCACCGCATTTAACATCAAATCGCCAACCATCCAGTGACCCTTTGTCGATAACTACCTCAACCCATGCCTTTTCTGCATGCTTCGTCGAAAGCATGAACGACGATACGAGCGGCACCCTTGCACCTTTCGCCGCTGGATCAGGTGAGCGCACCGTACGCGCCCACAGCCACGCGATCACCGTCGCCTCTGAGCCATCCGGCAGCGTCGCCTTGGGATAGAGATGGCCGATGCGCTTCTCCGCCTCGTCGCGCATCCACTGGCCGTAGTAGCGCACGTCCTCGGCGAGGCCCTGGGCGCCCTTGCCATTCCAGCGCCCGCCGCGCTTCAGCTCGGCCTGCGACTTCGGATTGACCGGGGGCCGTCCTGCGAACTTCGGCGGGATTTCGACCAGAGCCTTGCCGATCAGAACCGCCACCGGATTGAGGTCGGAGCCATAGGCACGCAGGCCGAGCCGTTGCGCTTCTAGCGGGATCGAGCCCCCGCCGGAGAATGGATCATAGACCGGCGGTGCCTTCTCCTGCAGATAGGCGAGGATGGCCTTGCTCTCGCCCTTTGGCGGCGGCTCCTCGCCCCGCCCCCAGGCGAACGAGCGGGCGATCTCCCAGCGTGCTGCCTCGATCGCCTGCTCGAAGCGCGCGGCGTCGCCGGGCTTGGAGCCCGGCCACTCGACCATCTCCTCGATGACCCGATGCAAGCGCCGCCGCTCCACCTCCTGCTCGGCCTCCGTCGGAAACTTTTCGGGCCAGGAGGAAGGATCATCGACCAACTGCGCAAACAGCACCGCCCGGCACGCCGCCAGCGGCCGCCGCGCCCACCACAGGTGCAGCGTCGAGGGATGCCCATGCCGGACCGACTTCTCCCGCGCCGACGCCTTGTTGATGGCCTCCAGCGGTATGGAGACCTCGATGAGCTTCTTGCGGGGCGCCGGCGAAGGGTCAGTCATGAACAGCCTTTGAAATTTGGTATCGATAGAGCTCAACACGCTCGACGATGACCTCGTCGCCCTCCATGATTTCAGCGCGGGTCAGGAAGTCTGCGACGGCGCTTCGTTCACGCAAGATGCGCTTGGTTCGGTCGATGTCGGTGGTGACGGTGCGGCCTGGGCTGAAGCTGATCGTCAGAGTGCGCGGCGCGCGGTCCGCCTTGTTAGACCCGCCGACCGCATCCTCAGGAAAGAAGTCGAGCGGCAGGTATATGTGATGGTTGCGAACGTTGCCGCCGGTGATGCGGATCACGCGAGCCATTCCGGCATCGGTTTCGTGACGTCGTTCCGACGGTGGCGCGGGGACCCCCGAAGCCGGCGAGCCCGCCGGAGGATTCACTGAGGTGGTGGAGTTGGGCGGCACTCTGGACGGTAAGTCCGCGGCGGCACGCGGCAGTCTAGCCGCCAGGGGCCGGTCAAGGCCGCTCGCTTCGTCCAGGCCACCAACCTGCGCCTCGACTGCGGCGGAGACCCGTGGGTCGAGTTGGACCCAGATCACGGCGCCAGAAGGATGATCATAGGCGACGGGCTGCGAGAGCGGCAGCGCCCGCTCCAGCACCCACGGCGTGCGCCATCCATCGGAGAAGGCGCGATCCTGCCTCTCCGGCGGAATGCGATGCTTGTCCTCCGCCAAACCGTACTCCTCGGCAGAAGCGATTTCCGGCAGGGAGCCGAGGACGTCGGCGGTGCCCACCACCTGCCCGCTGCCCTTACGGATCAGGGCGATGCGCCCGCGGATCTGGCATCCGGTGCGCCGCATCTCCCACGTCTTTTCGCCCCGCAGGATCAGCCCCATCCACGGCTCATCGATGATCAAGCCTCGCATCCCGTCCCCCATACGCACTCGCCCGGAGCCGCGTGACAACAAAATTTGACGGCCTGGTCAACCGGGCGCGCCTCCCAGGGTCATCAGTTCGCGGACATTGAAGGCGACGGCAGTCTCGGCAAAGCCGAGCTCGCGCTGGAAAAACCGTCTCACATATATGGGCTGCTGCGCGAAGGCCTCCTCCACCACGACGATCGCGAGAATGAAGGCGTCAGGGCTGTTCAGGGCGGCGAGGAGCTCGTTCTTCGTCAGCATGACGACGTCGCCGCCGACGACGCGGCCCTTCACCTCGATGAAGCGCAAGTGCCCAGTCCGGCTGTCGCGGCTCTCGATATCCCACCCCTTCTTTTCGGCCGACACGTCCCGGGGCTGATGGCCGAGGAGACGCTCCGTCGCCAGAACGGCCTCCATTGCTAGCCGCTCGATCACGGCTCGAGCGACGGGATCATCACTGAAGCCGTCGGGGGCCCGCGGTGTCGGCGAACGCAGGAGCTCCCTCAGGAGCCCGCCAGGGATGACCAGAGCCGCACCCTTCAGGATGGGGGACATGGCAGAGATCTGCCGCTCCCGATCAAGCTCGCTCTGCCGCTTGTGCAGTCGCTCGACCAGGCGGCTGGCCGTTGCCTCGGCGTTCTGCGCATTGATGCGCTGCTCCTTGCCGGCGCGCTCTTCCTCCCGAAGCCGGGCCGCGCGCGCGTCCCAGAAATTGATTTCGCGGCTGAGGCGCGCCCGGACCTCGCGCTCGACCTTGTCAATCTCCGCCAGTCGGCGCGCCCTCACCTCCGCCAGATGCTGCGGCACCAGAGAGCGGACGGCATAGCCGAGAGCCCGTGTATCGATGTCGGCTGCCAGCCAGGGGGCGGCGATGACATCCGCCACCGCTGCGCGCTCCTCGACCGTGATAGGTCGACAGTCCAGATAGGGCGCAGGGCCACCATCGATTGCCGAGCCGTCCTCCTTCAGGAAGACGAACTGCAAGCGTTGGGAGATCACCCGAGGCTCACCGGTGCGTCCCAATCGTCCGTCCCGGACGGCGTGCTCCAGATAGAAGAGAAGACGGGGCTCCTCACCGCTGTCGGCCTCGTCGACCAGGATGCCGCCTTGCGGAAGCAGGGACTGGTGGCGCTCCAGCACCACGTCGACCAAAGACTCGAGGAGTGGGTGTCCGGGCGCGAGCAGTTCCGCCTGCGGCTGGCCGGCGACAAGCCCCTTCTCGAAGGTCACGCGGGCATAGCGATCGAGCACTGGATCCGTCCGACCGATCAGCCGGTCGCGCTCCTTGAGGACTGGTGGGACGCGGAGAATCTCGAAGCGGCCGTTCTCCCGTTCGCTGATGCGGCCCCCCAACAACGGGAATGCTTCGCGGAAGAAGGCACCAATGAAGTGCGGCTGCAGCCGTTGCGCCTGGGCGCGCTCCATCTGCTCGCGGATCTCCGCGACGGAGCTCGGGCTCATGCCTTCGGTCGTGAGTTTGCGTTCAGCAACGAGCTTTTCGATCGCGCCGACGTCCACTGCCCCGTCGACCTTGCGGAGGAGTTCCGCTTTGGTCTCCGGCTGGTCCCCATATCGAATTGCATCGATCAACAGGTCGCGCAGGGCATGGCCCTCGAAGAGCTCGCCGAGCACGTCATAGACCTTGCCACCCAGCGCCGCGCGAGCCTCTTCCAGCTTCTCAAGGAGGCGACGGTAGACCTCGCCCTCGCGCGTATTCGCCGCGCAGAGGTTCCAAAGATGGCATACCTCGGTCTGACCGATACGATGGATGCGCCCGAAACGTTGCTCGAGCCGATTGGGGTTCCACGGCAGATCGTAGTTGATCATGAGGTGCGCGCCGCGCTGCAGGTTTACACCCTCGCCGGCAGCATCGTTGGCGATCATGATGCGGACAACGGGGTCGGAGTTGAACGCGGCAATAGCGGCCCTGCGTGCTTCGCGGGCCACGCCACCGTGCACCACGACAACGGCTGCGGGATCACCGAAACGCGCGGCGATCTTGTGCTGCAGGTACTCGAGTGTGTCTTTCGGCTCGGTGAAGATCAGCACCTTCCGGCGCAGGCCGGTCGCGGCATCGAGCATCAATGGCTCGTCGAGGATGGAATCGAGCTCTCGCCACTTCGCGTCCCGGCCGGACAGCTTCAGCCTCAGGGCGCGCTCTTCGAGATCCCTCAGGATTACGATTTCCGCCTCAAGCTCGCCGAGCGTCGCGGCAGCCGTCGCCTGATCGGCGATGAGCTCCTCGGTCTGCTCCGCCTCGGGTCCCGGCACCTCGTCGATATCGTCAGGATCATATGAGGGTAGCGCCTGCTGGCGCATGAGCGTCCCCCCGCCTCCTTGCCGCATGAGGTGCTCTTCCCTCAACCGTTCCTCAAGCCGCCTGCGTCGCCGCTCGAGGGACCGGTGGATCGCCGCCGGGGAGGATGCCAACCGTCGCTGGAGGATTTGGAGGGCGAAGCCTACGCTCGATCGCCGCTTATCGTCGCCGCTGCGATCGGCACGGTTCATCTCTTCGCGGACGTAGCTCGTGACCGCCTGATAGAGGTCCGCCTCGATCGGCGACAACTCGTAACTCGCAGTATATGCGAAGCGCCTCGGGAACAGGCGCGTGCCGTCAAAGCGATAGAGCTCCTCCTTCGTCAGCCTCCGCATCATGTCCGATACATCGACCTTGTGCACTCCTTCGCGAAACCTACCCTCGAACCGATCGGCATCGAGCAGACCCATGAAAAGCTGAAAATCAGCTTCCTTTCCGTTGTGAGGGGTTGCTGACATCAGAAGGAAATTTCTGGCACGCGTGCCCAGAAGCTTGCCGAGCTTGTGCCGTTGCGTCTCCTTTACCTCCCCACCAAAGTACGAGGCCGCCATTCGGTGCGCCTCGTCGCAGATAATCAGGTCCCACTCCGGAGCGGCTTGAAGCTTCGCTTTCAGCTCGTCGGAACGAGCGGCCATGTCGAGACGCATGATCAGCCGGTTCTTATCGGCGAATGGGTTGCCAGTGATCGATGCCTCGATCTGGTCCCGAGTCAGCAGATCAAAGCCGAGCCCGAACTTCTCGCTCATCTCCTCCTGCCACTGCTCAACCAGGCTGCCCGGCGCCACGATCAGACAGCGCTCGAGGTCGCCTCGAATCATCAGCTCCTTGATCAGCAGGCCGGCCATAACGGTCTTGCCGGCGCCTGGATCGTCGGCGAGCAGAAAGCGCAAAGGCATGCGCGGTAGCATTTCGCCATAGACAGCCGTGATCTGGTGCGGCAAAGCCTCAATCTGAGATGCGCTGACGGCAAGGTAGGGGTCAAAGAGATGAGCGAGGCGGATCCGGTAGGCTTCCGAGACAAGCCGCAAGAGACTGCCGTCTGCGTCGAAGGCGAAGTACCGGCCGGCGTCCGCCAATTCAAAGCCGACATCCTCCCCACGAAACACTAGGCGCTCGGCGACTCGTCCGTCTACTCGATAAACAATATTGATTGCATCACGCCCAAAACGTGATGCAGAAATAATTTCAGCGATACCGATGGGGTCGAGACCCCTTACCCGTGCCCCCGGCGAAATGTCATCAAAGCTAAAAATTGGCAGCTCTCCCCAGTGTACTATGTAATGCGCGTTGCGACATGCTGACACTTTCCACAACCAATGCTACGATATACCCGGCTGCCGTCAACCGGTAGGGGGGGCCAGACAGCGAGACGCAGCCACCCGCGCAGGTTGGCAATTAACTTGGAATGTGACAGAGAGGATTCCATATGGGCAGGATTTTCATTTGAGTATCGACTCTTATTCGCGAGCAAAAGAATTCCCCAAGAAGCTATTTTTTTGGCTCTCCAATGCTGCTGCGTGACGTATACCCACGGGTGTTTGCGGAACTGCCCGACCTTCTTGACTGGGACCGGCACTTTGCATGGGAAGGCGAGGCCCCCTCGGTGGTTGCCGACCTGATTTGCGGTGCTATGGAACAAGCTCAATACTCCAGCCGCGAGCGCACGCTTCACTTAGCAGCGCTTGCTCAGGCTGATCTTACAGATGAAAGCGCGCGTATTGGGGATGGCCCCGGAGCCCCTCTAATTGACGGTTGTCGCTTTCTGATCTCGATACCGGCGATCATGACAACTATGGCAATGGGTAGGCATGGCGACTGCTATGGATGGATCCATTGGTCGGCGTTCCGAACGCACGATGCCAGTCGGCGGATGAATTGTGGAGAATATCGATTGCCTCCCTTTGCCGGCGCACCAGAGGGGCTGAACGGGATGTGCCTCTCCTACTTCACGGTCTGGGCCGAATCCGCGTTCCTCTTAGCCCGAAAATTTGGTGGGATGGACGAGTGGTGCGGTCGCATCATCGACTATTGCTGGGCTAGGATGGCTGAAGCGTTCGAGGCCGGTGACATGCCAAACGTTGCGCGTGCCATTGTCGCGATCGTCAACTGGGCGACAGAGCGCGCCGATCAACGGGCCGAGTTCCTGACCCATCAACTCACGGAGCTATATACTAGTTCTGGCATTGACAACCGAACGAAGGCAACGCTTGCGAACGTTTTCACTACAAAAGCCGCGGCTTGGACCCACCAGAGCCCTCGCGATTGGGCACTTGAAATCCTACATAATTATCGAGAAGTTTTAGTCGAACACGAGATTGTTCAGTATCTCTGCTCCACGATAGATTCTTCCGAATCGTGGGCCGCATCTCGCGTCGAAGTTCTGCGCGAGATCAGCGTATTGGTGAACTACTACCGACGCTCGGCCGCAGCTGCTGATGCGACCGAAGTGCTTGAGGCGCGAGTGGCAATCATCCACCCGCTCATTTTCGCTCTCACCGAGTTTGGAGATACCGACGACCTAATGGACGTGCTGTGGGCTTGGTATGGCCAAGAGAGCCTAGAACGCGCCGACGCAAACGTCCTGTTTATCGGCTCGGCACACGGGTCTGGTGTCACCTACGTTTGGCCCTGCGGGCGGTACATCGTGCGCGGTAACGCGTCCAACGAGACACTCGAGGCGCTACTGGTGGGCATCTCCAGCGCGCTCAACGAGTACTTTCGCGGACCAGCCGGCGACCGCGAACTGCAGCTGGACGAGCGAATGATTGGGACACCAGCTTACGAAACCGCCTCGGCTCTTGTGGCCGCGATTTCCAATCACTACGGTCTGGATCAACTGACAGAAAACCTTCCGGCGGAATGGCGGCCACGATCGCTCGTGGTTTTTCCCGCACATCGCGACCCTCTCCAGGCGCTCTTGGCTGCGACCCTTGGGTGGCTAGCGCCGCTGGAAGCAAGCGTTCAAAGACCGCGGCCGGCCCGCCGGATCAGAACGGTCAGTATCTGGCCTGGCGAGACCCAGACTACAGAAGCCGAGGTCGCCTTTTTGCGGGCGATTGCAGTCCAAAAAGGTTGGCATCTGAAAGTCACAAACCCGCCGTTGAACGCCGAGGCCTTTCGAGTTTACTATGAAGATCCAGAGGCGGACGTACTGTGGGTCATCGGCCACGGGGAGCAGTCTCCCTTCAGAACTTCCGGAAGCGGCCTAGTGCTTGCCGGCGAACAACTTCTGACCGCAGCCCGGTTGGTGGCTTTCACCCGACCGGGTGAGGGAAGTCGTCTTTTGGTGCTGAACATTTGCAGTGCTACAGCGACCCAGACTAGAGGGGGGCTCGCCCGCATCGGACTGGCCCACGAACTTGCTGCCGCAAACCAGGCGGTGATCGGCCACCTATGGCCAATCGACTACTTTGCTGCGCTAGCATTCGGTTGCGCGTTGGCAGTCAATCTTGGCCAAAATGACCCAGCCGATGCGCTGCGGGAAACACAGTTGATACTGCAGCGTCATCAAGATCTTATCACGGTTCTTTCTGCAGCAGCGCCCGGTGCCGAAGTGATTGAACGCCTAGCGAACGAACACGCGGCCGAGCGGGTTGCAAACATTCTATCCTGGGGGAGTGCCGTTCTGCTAACGTGAGAGTGCGCTTTCGAGGCGCAAGAGCCTCTTGTTTCGGTACGACCTTACTTGTCCCTCGGTAGCTCGAGGCGCCGGATTGGCCCAAGTCGGTGGAGAGCACGATCCGCCCGCAAATCTGGTCACGGCACGACGCAAACACCGGCATAGCGGCTCCACGAATGTCCCACGGGTGCGGCAGGAATCAGGGAACGCTGACCGCCCCTGCCTCGTCCGACAATCGCACCAAGATCAGCGGCGTTTGCCCGAAGCTCCAGCCAGACGCCAAGGCCTCTCAACCGACTGTAACCCGGGGAAACCGCTCGAGCCGATCAACCGCCGAATGCGGCCGCGTCGCGTGTGAAGATCTCCGGCGCTCCGCCCGTATGGAGGAATACGGCCGGGGTGCCGGCCTCGATGATGCCGGAGGCATTGATCGCCACGAGGCCGCTCATGGCCTTGCCTGTGTAGGTCGTGTCGAGAAGGACGCCCTCCGTGCGCGCTGTCGTGAGAACCGCTGCGATGCCCGCTTCGGAGGGCTGGGCGTAGCCGGGGCCGACAAAGGCGTCGGTCACCTGGACCGCGTCGAGGGAGGGCTCCTTCAGGCCGAGGAGCGCGGCGCTGTCGGCGGCGCAACGGCGGATCTCGGCGGTGAGGATGTCGCTCTTCCAGCTCGCACTGACGACGAGGAAGCGTGTCGTTGGTGCCCACAGGGCCGCACCGAGGATGAGACCCGCGGCGGTCGACCCGGTCCCGCCGGCGACGACGACGGTCATCTGACGGTCTCCGCGCACTGCCGCAACCTGATCCCGGAGTTCCCGGAAGGCGACGACGTAGCCGAGTGTGCCGATGCCGGTGGCGCCACCCAGGGGGATGGCGACGGCCTTGCGGCCGGCCTTCGCGAGTTCCTGGGCGCGCGCGGCCATCTGCGCGTCGATCTCGTCGTAGCCGACCACGCCGCAGAAGCGGATGTCGGCACCGAACAGGGTGTCGAGCAGGAGGTTGCCGGTCCGCGCGTCGGTCGGCTCGCCCTTCAGGAAGAGTTCGCACGACAGCCCCGCCCGCGCCGCGACGGCGGCGGTGAGGCGGGCGTGGTTCGACTGCGCGCCACCGGTCGTCATCAGCGTGTCCGCTCCGGCCGCCAGCGCCTCGGCGAGGATGAACTCCAGCTTCCGTAGCTTGTTGCCGCCAAGGCCGAGGCCGGTGAGGTCGTCGCGCTTGATGAAGAGGTCAAGGCCGAGCGCGTCGCCGAGGCGGGCCGCCGCGTCGAGCGGCGTCGGCAGGGTGACGAGCGGGGTGCGCGGGATCGCGGCGAGGCGTTCCACGGCGGCGCGGTTCAGGTCCGACGGCACAGGGCGGCTCCGGCGACGGTGTAGACGTTGGCGGCGGCGACGAGGTCGTCGATCCGCATGCTCTCGTCGACGATGTTGATCTGGTCGACCTTGCCCGGCCCGTAGATGACGGTGGCGATCCCGGCCCGATTGAGGTGCGAGGCGTCAGTGCCGAAGTAGACCTGCGGAAACAGCGGGCCGACATAGGGCCGCGCGCCGAACAGGCTCGCGTGCGCGTCGGCGACGGCGGTCACGACCGGATGCCGGCGATCGACCAGGTACGGGTGCTGCTGGCAGAAGGCGGGCCGCTCGATCAGGGAGACCTCGACGTCGGGCGCCTCGCCGTTCGGCTTGCGTGCAGCGGCGATGGCCGCGCGGACGTCGGCGAGCACGCTCTCCGGCGTCATGCCGGGGACGGTGCGGACGTCGACGAACGCCTCCGCTTCGGCCGCGTGCATCGAGGCCATGGTGCCGCCGCCGACCTTGCCGACGTTGATGGTCGGCAGCCCCGGATAGTCGGGATGCGGCTCGAAGGCGAGGCAGCGCTCGTCGAGGGCCGCCACCGCCGGCAGCAATTCGGCCAGCGCGTTGCGGCCTTCGTCGCGGCGGCAGACGTGCACGCCGACCCCGGTGGCGCGCACGCGCAACTGCGTGACGCCGACGTGGCAGGTCATCACCTGCAGGTCGGTCGGCTCGCCATTGATGCAGAAGTCGGCAGTGAGGCCGTTCTCAACGAGCGACAAGGTGCCGAGGCCGAGGCTGTCACACTCGCCCATGACGGTCGACAGCACGATCCGCCCGGACAGCTGGTCGCGGATCGACGAGAAGACCCGCATGGCGCCGAGCATGCCGGCGACGGCCCCCTTCATGTTGTTGATCTCGGCGCCGTAGAGCCGGCCGTCACGCACGAACGGACCGAACGGATCGTGACTGTAGCCGGCCGGGATCGGCAGCGTGTCGAGGTGGCCGTTGTAGAGCAGCGTCGGCCCCGGCCGGCCGGTGTCGAGCACGCCGACGACGTTGGCGCGGCCGGGCAGAACCTCCTGTCGCCGCGTCTCGAGCCCGAGCCCGCGCATCTCGGCCTCGACCCAATCGGAGATCGCCCGCTCCTCGCCGGAGACGCTCCTGAGGGCGCAGAGCGCGCTTGCGGTGGCGATCAAGTGGTCAGCGTCGGGAAGGGCGACCTCACCGCGGGGAGAAACGACGTCGAGCATCGGACGACCTCAGTGGGCGGAGAGGGTGCGGAAGAGGCGGGTGTCGATCGTCGGCGGCGGCGCGATGCCGCCGAGCCGCCAGCAGTGCCAGGCGACGACGAGGTTGCTGGTGAGGATCGGCCGGTCGATCTCGCGCTCCAGCGCCGAGACGATCCCGGCGGTGGCGAGCCCCGTGCAGCTGACGACGACGCTGTCGCCACCGGCCCCCGCGAGCGTGCGGATGAAGTCGGCGAGGCGATCGTCATCGACGTCCTGCAGTGCGTAGTCGTCGAGCTCGCCGCCGTGCAGGCTGCGGATCGCGGCGGGCTCCACGGCGTGCTCGCGGAGGAATCCGACGAGCCGTTCGTTAATCGACGCCGAGTACGGCGAGCCGACCGCCGGCCGCGTCACGGCCAGCGCCTTCAGCGCCGCCGCCAGGGCGGTGCTGGCGGTTGTCACCGGCACGTCGCCGGCGGCCGCCTGCAGGCGCGCGACCAGCCGCTCGTTGCCGGCCCGCCCTTCCGAGAACGAGCCGCTGGTGCAGGCCCAGGCGATCGCCGACGGGCGGATCGGCAGCAGCTGCTCCACCGCCTCGACGGCCCGGTCGGAGGCGATGGCGAGGTTCTCGGCGGTCACCCGGCGCGGATAGACGACCCGCGCCGCGTGAACCTCGACCCCGTCGGGGAGGATCCGCCGGAGGTCCGGCTCGATCGTCAGATCGCTGTCGAGGACGATCAGGCCGATGCGTCCCTTGCGGCCGTACATGGCGTCGCTCCCTCAGGCGTTGTCGCGGTGGAGGTCGAGGTGGCCCTGCGGGTCGACGGTCATGGTCCACCCGCGCGGCACGAACGTCGTGGCGGTCGGCTCGACGATGACCGCGGGTCCGGGGAAGCCATCGCCCGGCGCAAGGTCGGCACGCTGTGCGAACGCCACCGTCGCGTCGCCCGGCAGCCGGCTGGTGATCCGGCCGACCGGAACCACACCGCCGGACCGCGGGGCGAGGTTCGGCATCGGCGGGGCCTCGACGGCAATCCAGCCGGTGAGGCGCAGGTTCATCATCTCGATCTCGGCGTCGCGCTCGTCGTAGCCGAACTTCGCCCGATGGAGCTCGTGGAAGCGCTCGGCGAGGGCACCGAGCGACGCCGCGGCCGGATCATCGACCGGGACGATCAACTCCGACGCCTGGCCGACATAGCGAACGTCCGCCCGGACTTCCCAGGCCAAGGGCCTGCCCTTGGCGATCGCCGTCATCTCGCCCGCGACCGCGGCACGGAAGTCCGCGAGCTCCCGCCGCAGCCGCTCGTCTTCGACGGCGGACAGACGCGTCGGCCAGGCGCGGACGAAGTCGCGCCGAAGGTTCGCCGATAGCAGGCCGAAAGCCGAGAAGGCGCCGGGAAAGCGAGGCACGACGACGTGGGTGGCCCCGATCTCCTCGGCAACGGCGCAGGCGTGCAGCGGCCCGGCGCCGCCGAAGGCGACGAGTGCGAAGTCACGCGGGTCGTGACCCTCGCGCACCGAAACGAGCCGCACCGCGTTCGCCATCTTCACGTTGGCGAGGTGCCGCACCATGGCTGCGACGCCCTCGACCGGCTCGCCGAGCTCGGCGGCGAGGGGCCGGAAGGCGGCTTCGGCGGCCTCCGGCACGAGCTTCATGCGGCCGCCGAGGAAGAATTCAGGACGCAGCAGCCCGAGCACGGAGAGCGCGTCGGTGACCGTCGGCAGCGATCCGCCGCGGCCGTAGCAGGCCGGGCCCGGCGTCGAGCCGGCGCTCTCGGGTCCGACCCGCAGCATCCGCCCGACGTCGAGCGAGGCGATGGAGCCGCCACCGGCGCTGACGGTCTCGATCGCGAACATCGGCAGGGTGATCGGCAGGCCATCGATCTGGAACTGCGTCGACACCACCGCCTCGCAGCCGGCGACGAGGCAGACGTCGGTGCTGGTGCCGCCCATGTCGAAGGAAATGAGGTTCGGCAGGTCCTTCTCGCGCGCCAGGCGCTGCGTCGCGAGAACGCCGCCGGCGGGCCCGGAGAGGCACGTCGTCGCCGCATGGGCGCCCGCGAGCTCGATCGGGAGCACGCCGCCGTTCGAGCCCATCACCGAGATCGCCCCGCCGAAGCCGCGCTCGGCGAAGCGCTCGGTGAAACGGTCGAGATAGCGCGACACCTTCGGGCCGACATAGCCGGAGATCGTCGTCGTCGAGGTCCGTTCGTACTCGCGGAAATGCGGGGCGATGGCGCTCGAGCGGACGATGTAGCAGTCGAGCGCCGCACGCAGCCGCCGCTCGGCGGCGATCTCGTTGTCGGGGTTGGCGTAGGCGTTGAGGAAGCTCACGGCCACCGCCTCGACCTTGGCCGCCCGCAGCGCCGCGATGACGCCGTCGAGCCCATCCTCGTCGAGCGGCCGGATGATGGCGCCGCTGGCGGCGGTGCGCTCGGTCACCTCGAAGCGCAGGTGCCGCGGCACCAGCGGCTCGACCTTGCGGATGTACAGGTCCCAGATGTTGCGGCGTTCCTGGCGCTGCAGCTCGAGCACGTCGCGGAAGCCGGCGGTGGTGACGAGCGCCAGCCGCGCGCCGTTGCGCTCCAGGATGGCGTTGGTCGCCACCGTCGTGCCGTGCACGATCGAGCGCACGCCGCCGAGCGCCAGGCTGAGGCCGGCCGCAGCGTCGGCGGCGCCGACCGACTGATCATCGGGCGTCGACAGTCCCTTCGTCACCTCGATGCGGCCGTCGGCGCCGAGCAGCACGACGTCGGTGAAGGTGCCGCCGACGTCGATGCCGATGTCGAAGCTCGTGCCGGCGTCAAAAGCAGTGGAAAGGGCACTCATCGTCACGCCTTTCTCGACTGGGGATAGCTGTGCTCGACCGCCGCCGCCGTCGCCTTGCCGGCCAGCAGGTCGGCGGCGATCGCCGCGGCGCTCCGGTCCGAAGGAGCTCCGTAGCCGCCGCCACCACCGGCGACGACGCGCACGACGTCGCCGGCCTTGAGCGGACACGCCGTCTTCGACGGCAGGCGGATCTGCTCGCCGGCGCGCAGGATGGCAAAGCTTCCGGCGGTTCCGGCGCCACCGCCCGCGGCGCCGCGCGGCACCTGCTTGTGGCGGTCGGCGTATCCGAAGAACTCGACGCCGTCGTCCAGCACCTCGAACTCGCGCACCGAACCGAGCCCGCCGCGGAACCGGCCGGCGCCGCCGCTGTCGGGGATCAGCTCGTAGCGGGCGACGCGGATGAACGGATGGTCGAACTCGATCGCCTCGGCCGGCGTGATGCGGCAGTTCGACAGCGGCGCATCGAGCATGTCGGCGCCGTCGCCGATCGGCGTGCCGCCCCAGCCGCCGCCGATGTCCTCGATGAAGATCGAATAGGCCTCGCCGTCGCGCCGCGTCAGCCCGACCGTGGTGTTGACGTGGAAGCCGAGCCCGGCGGCGCGGTCCGGCAGCGCCTGCTGCAGGGCGATGAGGATGGCGTCGAAGACGCGGTAGGCGCCGCACATGCGGGCCCGCGTCGCGCTCGGCGCCGTCGGGTTGAGGATCGAGCCGGCCGGCGCGTGGATATGGATCGGCCGGTAGCAGCCGTCGTTCGAGGCGATGGTGGCGCGCCCGGCCGTCACCGCCATCTTGATGGCGCTGAAGGCGCTCGAGCAGGTCGAGCCGAACGGGACGTTGAGGAACTCGCGGATCTGCGGCGCCGAGCCGGTGAGGTCGACGTGGATCTCGTCGCCCTTCACCTCGAGGGCGACGCGGATCGGGATCGGCTCGTCGCTGCCGATGCTGTCGTCGATGAAGTCCTCGGCGACGTAGCGGCCGTCGGGAATGCGAGCGATCTCCGCCCGCATCAGCCGCTCCGAGTGGTCCATCGATGCGCCCATGTAGAAGGCGACCGTCTCGCCGCCGTAGCGCGCTGCGAGCTCGATGATGCGCCGCTTGCCGACGTCGTTCGCCGCAAGTTGTGCCTGTAGATCGCCCCAGGTCGTGCGCGGCGCGCGGAAGTTCGAATGGACGAGGTCGTAGAAGACGCCTCCCTTGGCGAAGTCGCGCTCGCGGTTGAGCTTCAGCGCGCTGAAGCGCAGGCCCTCTTCGTAGAACTCGCGCGCCCCCAGCGTCAGGCCGGCGCTGCCGCCGCCGATGTCGACGTGGTGGGCGATGCTGGCCGAGAAGCCGAGCAGCGCCCCCGCGTGGAAGATCGGGCTGAAGATCGTGATGTCCTGCAGGTGCTGGCCGCCGAGGAACGGGTCGTTGGTGACGAACACCTCGTCCGCCGCGATCGTCCCGTGCTTGGCCATGCAGGCGCGCATCGGCAGCGACAGCGACGACATCTGCACGGGGATGTGCTCAGCCTCCGAGACGATCCGCCCCTCGGCGTCGAGCAGCGCGCACGAGCAGTCGCGCGCCTCGCGGATGATCGTCGAGCGGGCGGTGAGGAGCAGGTTCACCCCCATCTCCTCGGCGATGGAGTGGAAGGCGCTCGCCATGACGTTGAGCGTCACCGGATCGGGGGTCACAGCACGGCCTCCTTCAAGCCAGACTCGCGCTCGATGAGGCGCTGCAGGAACGACCGCGTCCGCTCGTGGCGGGGACTGCGGAAGATGGTCTCGGGCACGCCGGTCTCGATGATCCGGCCATGGTCCATGACGACGACCCGGTCGGCGACCTCGCGGGCAAAGCCCATCTCGTGGGTGACGATCACCTTGGTGACGCCGTCGTGGGCGAGGTCCTTCATCACCGCGAGCACCTCGCCGACGAGCTCGGGATCAAGGGCCGAGGTGGGCTCGTCGAAGAGCAGGATGTCCGGGCTGAGGGCGAGCGCCCGGGCGATGGCGACGCGCTGCTGCTGGCCGCCCGACATCTGCGCCGGCCAGGCGTCGAGCCGGTCGCCGAGCCCGACCCGGACGAGCAGACGCTTGCCGATCGCCTCGGCCTCGGCCTTCGGCAGCCGCTTCACCTTGATGAGCCCGATCGTCACGTTCTCGAGCGCCCGCAGGTGCGGAAACAGGTTGAAGCGCTGGAACACCATGGCGCTGTGCCGGCGCGCCCGGGCGGCGGCCCGGTCGACGTCGCGAAAATGTGGCGCCTTCGAACCCGGCTTCTGGTCGAGCACGAGTTCGCCGGCGATCTCCAGACGGCCCAACGTCGGCACCTCGAGCATGTTCATGCAGCGCAGCAGCGTGCTCTTGCCCGAGCCGCTCGGCCCGATGATCGCCACCACCTCGCCGGCGGCGACGTCGAGATCGATGTCGGCGAGCGCCTCCAGCGCACCGAAGCGCTTGCCGAGCCCGCGCAGCGACAGCATTGGCGTCGGGGCCGGAGCCGTCATGGCAGGTGCACTCCCTGCGAGCTGCGCTTCTCGAGATGGCGGATGAGCAGCGACAGCGCGTAGGACATCACGAGATACATCGCCGCCACCATCAGGTAGATATCCATCGCGCGGAACGTGATGGCGACACGCAGCTGGCCGGCTCGCAGCAGCTCGGTGACGCTGATCGTCGCCACGAGCGCCGAGTCCTTCAGCATCGAGATGAAGTAGTTGCCGATCGGCGGCAGGATGGTGCGGAAAGCCTGCGGCAGTATGATCTCCCGCATGATCATCGTGCGGCTCATGCCGATCGAGGCGGCCGCCTCCCACTGCCCGCGGTCGACGGCGAGGATGCCGGCCCGGTAGACCTCAGAGAGATAGGCGCCGTAGTGGGCCCCGAGCGTGAGGAAGCCGGCCATGAAGGGATCCAGCATGATCCCCACGCTCGGGAGGCCGTAGTAGACGATGAACAGCTGCACCAGCAGCGGCGTGCCACGAACGACCTCGACGTAGACCCCGGCGAGAAACCGCGGCAGCCACATCCGGCTGAGCCGCCCAACGGCAGTGATCAGGCCGAGCACCAGCGCCAGCAGCATCGACAACAGTGAGATCTCGATCGTGACGAGGGCGCCCTTGAGGAGGTAGGGCATCACCTCCCAGAACAGCGACGACTGGATGTCCTGCAGCACGATCGAGATCCCCTTGGGATGCCCTTAGTGGGCCGTCGGGAAGTACGGGACCTTGTAACCCTCGAGAATGGTCTTGATTGTCCCGTCGTCGCGCATCTGGTGGATGGCGGCGTCGATCGCAGCCTTCAGCTCGGTGTCCTCCTGGCGCAGGCCGACGCCGGCATCGAAACGCTCCTCGGGCACGAACTCCTCGACGATGCGCACGTCCAGCGAGGGATCGCCGGTGAGGATCCAGGCCGCCGATGGCGCCTCGAGGTAGGCGGCGTCGATGCGGCCGTTGTTGAGCTCGAGCACGATGGTGTTCTGGTCCGGATAGACCGCGACGTCGGGGATGCCTTCCTTCTGCAGGTGGTCGACGGTCACCGAGCCAGCCAGCGCGCCGACCTTCTTGCCGTGCAGGTCCGCCAGCCCCTTGACCGAGGTGTCCCCCTTGCGGACGAGGATCGTTTCGCCTGAGGCGTAGTAGGGCGTCGAGAAGCTGATCACCTTCTCGCGCTCCGGCGTGATGAACATGCCGTCGACGATCGCGTCGCAGCGCTTCGACGTCAGCGCCGGGATCAAGGCATCCCACGACACCCACGTGTATTCGGCTTCGGCGCCGAGCTTCTCGCCGAGCTTCCGGGCGATCTCGACCTCAAAACCGGGGATCTTCGCGTCTGAGCTCGAGTAAGGCAGCATCCCGTCGACGCCGCAGACGACGAACTTCTTGGAGCTCTTGATGCCCTCCAGGGCATCGGCTGCGGCGGGGGCCGCCGCCACGACTGCGGCGAGGGAACCGGCGAGCAGGAGCGCGGCGGTGGAGAGGGTGGCACGACGCGTCAGGCCGAGGATCGTTTTCATGTGAATTCCCCTGGAAAGCCGCTCTTCAGCGTATGGCGACCGGCGTCTACTCTGGCGCCGGGCCTGCGGACCGGATAGCTGGTATTTGATCAGCCTCATCATAACTGGGGATTATGATGGACCCGCTCCGATCGCTGCCGCCGTCGCGCACCCTCGTTGTCCTGGAGGTTGCCGGCCGCCTGCTCAACTTCAGCGCCGCCGGGCGGCAGCTCGGCATGTCGCAGGCCGCCGTGAGCAAACAGATCCAGAGCCTGGAGGCGGGCCTCGGCATCAAGTTGTTCGTGCGCAGCAACCGCGGGCTGACGCTGACGACGGCAGGCCGCCGCCTGCATCAGGCGGTGTCGTTCGGCCTCAACCACATCGTCGACGCGATGCAGGAGGCCCGGCCGCGCTTCCAGGAGGGGCGCGTCACCATCACGACGACGATCGCGCTCGCCTCGGTTTGGCTGATGCCGCGCATCGCCAAGTTCCGGGCCGAGCATCCGGCCATCGACCTCCGCGTCATCGCCACCGACGCGCTGCTCGACCTGTCGGGCGAGGGGATCGACGTCGGGCTCCGCTACGGGCTGGGGCGCTGGGGCGCCATCAACGCGCAGAAGCTCTTCGGCATCGAGCTCTTTCCGGTCTGCAGCCCCGCCTTCCTCGCCGCCACGCCGCCGATCCGGGCGGTGCCGGACCTCCTGACGACGAAGCTCCTTCACGTCGACGAGCCAAACTCGACCGACGCCGACTGGAGCGTCTGGATGCGCGCCGTTGGACTAGGCCGCGGTATCCCCTCTGGCGGCATGCACTTCAACAACTACCCACTGCTGATCCAGGCTGCGGTCAATGGTCAGGGCGTCGCCCTCGGCTGGGGCCATCTTGTCGAGGACCTGATCAAGAGCGGTGCCCTGGTGCAGTGCCTGCCGACGACGCTGTTGTTGAAACCGGCCTTCTTCCTCGTCACGTCGGACAGCGTTCATTTGAGGCCGGAGGTGGCCACCTTCTGCGATTGGATGGTCGCCGAGACTGAGCGGCTCAGAGAATAGCCGCCGCCGCACTCACACGGCACAAGACGCCCTTCCGCCCGGGCGTCGGGCCGGCAACTACCGAGGGAGCCCGCATGAAAGTCCTTTTGACCTGGCAGGCGACGCCGGAAGAGGTGGCTCGGTTTGCGGCGGCGCTGCCGCAGGATGCGAGCGTCGTCGCGCAGCCCGCGGCACCGTGCTTCTCCCGTTTCGACTGCGACCTCCCAGCGATCGCGCCACTTCTCGCCGAGGCCGACGTCATCGTCGGCTGGGTGCTGCCGCCGGGCTCCCTCGAGCGGGCCGGGCGGCTGAAACTGCTCGTCTGGATGCACGCCGGCTGCGACGAGCTCGACTTTCCGGCGCTGAAGGCGCGCGGTATCCGCGTCGCCAACATTCGCGGGGCGAATGCCAGCGCCGTGACGGAGCACGCCATCGCGCTGCTGCTCAGCCTCGCCAAGCGGCTCCCGCAGGCGCATGGCGACTTCCTCGCCGGGCGCACTAATCCATACTACGTCGTAGGCGCCCACGCGGCGATGCTGGAGGGGCGAACGGTCGGGATCGTCGGGCTCGGAAACATCGGCACGGCGATTGCGAGGCGGCTGAAGGCGTTCGACATGCGCGTCCTCGCGACGCGCCGTGACCCGGGCCGCGGCAGCGGGCACGTCGACGCAGTGTTTGGACCGGATGGCCTGCACGAAATGCTCGGCGCGAGCGACTATGTCGTCCTCGCCCTGCCGATGACCACGGAGACCGACGGCCTATTCGGCCCGGCGGAATTCGCTGCGATGAAGCCCGGCGCATTCCTTGTCAACATCGCCCGCGGCAACCTCGTCCAAGAGACAGCCCTCGCAGACGCCCTCGCCTCCGGACGTCTGGCTGGCTACGGCGCCGACGTCTGGTGGTTCTATGCAAACGCCTATCCCGCCAGTTACCACTTCCCGGCGCCCTCCCGCACCGGCGTGCACAGGCTCGCGAACGTGCTCGGAACGGGCGGCCAGGCTTCGAACGCCACCGGCGTCGTCGACCAGAGCCTCGCGCAGGCGATCGAGAGTGTCGCGGACTTCGCGGCCTACCGCCAGCCGCGACGGAGCATTGACCTCGACCTCGGCTACTGAGATCGGTCCACGCCTCGAGCACGCGACACTGTTGGCGTCATGGTGGACTTACCGTATTCCAACGACTACTGGGCCTATCGAAGCATTTGGCACTAATGACCGGCCAGCGCACCTTAACTCAGCGGGCCTTAAGCGCTCAGGAGCCTGTGCATTGGAGAAAGGCATCCCAGGCCGCCATTAAGTTGCGGCGCTTCTCCAGAGCATCGCCACGGCGATATGCCCGCTCTGTCTGATCTCCTACAGTGTGTGCAAGTGACTGCTCGGCAACCTCACGAGGGAAATTGGTCTCTTCGCCCGCCCAATCTCGGAAGGAGGAGCGAAAGCCATGGGTCGTCGCTCGCTCTCCCACTGTCCGCCGAAGCATCATCAAGAGCGTCATCTGTGAGAGCGGACGTCCCCTGCGAGCACCTGGGAAGACATACGCGTCACCCTTCTCGTCGGCGCCGGGTCGCAGCAACGCCATCTGCTCGAGGACCTTGATCGCCCCAGCCGTCAGTGGAACTCGGTGCTCACGACCGGCCTTCATCCGGCCCGCGGGGATGACCCAAAGTGAGTTGGCGAGGTCGATCTCCTTCCACGTAGCGCCGAGGACTTCACCTGTTCGCGCAGCCGTGAAGATCACGAACAAGAGGCATAGGGCAGAGACCGATCCATTCTCGCTCAGCGTCGCCACGAGCTTCGGTACATCCGGGTAGGGCATCGCTGCATGATGTCCCCGCTGCAGGCGCTGTTGCTTGGGGAGCAGTGCGTCCAGATGGCCGCGCAGTCGAGCAGGATTCTCCCCGGTACGCAGCCCCTTCGCCTTTGCAGCATCGAGCACCCGCTCGAGCCTTCCGCGAACACGTGAAGCGGTCTCCGCCTTCTTTGTCCAGATTGGCTGAAGGATCGCCAAGATGTCCTTGGTGTCGACCTCGTCGCACTGTTTCGAACGCAGAGGCGCAGCATAGTCGCGCATTGAATTGCGCCACTGCTGGATGTGCTTCGCATTTCGAAAGCCCGGCGAGATTTCCTCAATGAGGTTATCCATGAATTCACCGAACGTCGGCGCCGTAGGAAGTGCTGCTGGCGGCTCCGACACTGCACGGCGGACCTCGATGGGGTTCCGCCCATCGGCGAGGACCCGTCGCGCCTCATCGGCTTTCAGACGTGCGTCTGCGAGGGTTACGCTTGTCACGCCGCCCAGCCCCATCTCCTTGAGCTTGCCGTCCCAACGGAACAGGAAGGCCCACCGCTTGGCGCCGGACTTCTCGACGACGAGGTAGAGGCCATTGCCGTCCGCGTGCCTCCCCGGCGCGGAGATCGTGGCTACCTTCCGAGCGGTCATCCTGTTCGCCTGCCGAGCCACAGCTACACCTCGCACCCCAACTTTCACCCCAACACGTATCGCGATCTGAGGTGAATGTCCACGAATGCGTCCGTGTGCAACCGCCCATTTAAGTCAGCAAAACCAACATGGTATGTGCACACTAGCGATTGGGGGCGGCCATGGGCGAGCGATAAATGTGGGGACTGCCTCTCCGCCATCCCACAATTATGAAGCGTCTCTTGGCGCGTTCGACGGGCCGAAAATGCCAAAGAAAACTGGTGGATTGCCCGGTCAGGCTGTCCACTGCGCGGCGTCGATCACAGGCCCTTTTGTCTCTGTTTCAGCCATTTCTCTCCCGAGCTGTGGACTGCTAGGGCGAAGGTACGGATCCGTAACTCATTGAATAAGTTCGAGCATTACAATCGAGCGTTCGCGTACTTTTCGCTGGCGCAATGGTTGGATCTTGGAGAACACACAGAAGCCGTTGATTTCGCAGATGAATTCGTGCGATGCCTTCAGGCGCATTTCGGGGAGTGGCGAGCTTTGACGTAGTTCGGCGCAAGTTGGCGTCGCGGCTGAGGGTCTTCTCTTGTCCTTAGGCGACGTTGGCTGTCGTGCTGCTAGCTGCGCTGGACTCTGTTGTGATCGCCTAGGGTGCGTTGCTTGAATCCCCAGTCCAGCACAATCAGGGTGCCGTCACTGCGAAGCTCGTTGGCGATCTGCTTGACCTGGGTCTTGGTGACAACGTTACGTTCCAAAATCCGCGGCCAAAGGTCGGGCCATCGAACACTTGCCGGCGAGGTTGGGACCAAAGTTAAAAGCAGGCGCTTAGCTCGGCACTCCTCTTCAGCCAAAAAGGCGATGGACGGGTCCGGAGCCATCTCGCTCAACGAACCAAATATCTCCATCTGATCGCTGGCGGCCGCGGTCGCGCTAAGCTTGGTGAAGCCGCGGATCCGGTCTTGCTGGCAGAGAGCCTTGATCTGACTGCTGCGAAAGACCTCTATGCCCTTCGAGTTGCGCGTGCCATAGACGAGGCTGTACAGCGGGCGATCCTTCAGGGGGCGCAGCACAGTGGTCTCGGCCACGTGAGTGTATCCACCCAGCTGCGCCAAAGTACGCGAGAACGCGTCAACCAGCACGGTCTTGCGATGATCTTTCTCAGCAATGTGGCCCGGCCTGGCCTCAAGCCGCGCGCGCCAGGCCCGGTCGAGGATCAACTTGTCCAAACTCGCGGCGACCCCGGAGCTTTCGATCGAGGCGGCGCGATTGATAAAGTCGAACATGAAGTTAAAAACCACCTCACTGTGCGGCCGTCGCAACAGGGGGGCGATCCGCTTCATGTCGATGCCCCAGCCCTTGGGATCGATAAAGACGAAGGCGAAGGCGCGCGGCGGAATGTCCCGAAGGATACTCGGTGCCTGATCGATGAAGGACCCGGGGTAGGTCTTCATCTGCACATCCGGGAACAGCGCCTTGGCCGCCTGGAGGTTGGCGTAGGCGCCAGGATCCTTCTCGACGAGGAAGGCGGACATCTTGACGCTTTTGCCGTGACCCTTCCAACTAGCTTTCGCTTGGCTCAGGGCGCGCAGGGCGATGCCGAAGGAGGTGTCCTCGAACGCCTCGCCAGTGTGCTGCCAAGGACCGGAGAAGCCGTCGACATAGGCGACCTCCTCCCAGGTGCTGGCGACCTTATGGGCCCAGCTCTCGAGATACTCGCTCAAGAGAAAGTGCTTCACATAGGCCTGTTCGCGGCCTTGGTAGTGCTTCAGTTCACCAATCACGACGCTCTCACTGTGGAAAGCCGCCGGCGCGCGGCCTGACCTTCACAATTGCAAAGCTCGACCGGAGCGGCGAGAAACCCCGCTGCACTCCAGCTCGGATGCCACCGCACCATAATTAGGTCCTCATCTTGTCGTTAGAAAGCTTGATCAAAGTGGTTATCGTTAACGCAATTTTTGCCCTTTTGAAATTGCCTATCCCACGGACGAGGCACCTTTACGGTGCAATATGAGTGGAGCCCATGGCTGAGACCCAGATAGAGTGGACGGACGCATCTTGGAATCCAGTAGCCGGCTGCTCGATCATCACCGCCGGCTGCACCAACTGCTACGCAATGCAGATGGCGCGGCGCCTCGAAGCCATGGGCGTGCCCAAGTACGAAGGACTGACCCGCAAGAGCGGAAAACGCGCCATCTGGAACGGGGTCGTTCGAGAGGATCGCTCCGCCCTGGACATTCCCTATGGTTGGCGCAAGCCTAGAAAGATCTTCGTAAATTCGATGAGCGATCTTTTCCACGACGACGTCAGCGAGGACTTCGTTGTCGATGTGTGGCGGGTAATGCGGGAGACGCCGCATCACAACTACCAGATCCTGACCAAGCGTCCCGCTCGCATGGCCGAGATCGTGGCGCGCGCCATTCCTGATGTTCTGCCCAATGTCTGGCTTGGTACCAGTGTCGAGAACGCCGATGTCGTTGGCCGCATCGATCACTTGCGCGCCGTCCGCGCGGCTATCCGGTTCATTTCGTTCGAACCGCTAATCGGTGCTGTCGGCGCGGTCGATCTGACCGGCATCCACTGGGCGATCATAGGCGGCGAAAGCGGGCATCAGGCTAGGCCGATACGAGAAGACTGGGTCGACGAAATATACGCGCAGTGCGATACCTACGGGGCAGCTTTCTTTTTTAAGCAGTGGGGCACTTGGGGTAAGGATAACAAAAAGCGCTCCAAAAAGGCCAACGGTCGTGAGTATCGTGGCCAGATCTGGAACGGCATGCCCGCTGTCTTGGTGCAGTAGCCAAGGCCGCCCCGGCTAGGGAGCTGGATTTGGTCAAGAAGGCGTACACCTGGGACGACGGGGCGGTGCTCGACGAGCATAGCCGCAGAAAGCACAAGATTCTACGGGAGTACCTCTTTCAGTATATTTCCGTCAGGTGTGGAAACCCGCAGCAGAGTAGGTTTCGGCTCGCGGTCGTCGATGGGTTCTCAGGCGGCGGACGATACGCCTGCGGCGCCGCCGGCTCGCCCATCATCTACATTGAAGAACTGCAGCGCTCGCTAGAGGTGGTCAACACGCGACGGGTTGCTCAAGGCCTCGGCACCGTCGAGATCGAGTGTCTGCTGATCTTCAACGACGCCCTACCCAGCGTCACCGAAATTCTGAAGGGCTACTGCGCACCCTTGCTGGCGGCTGTGCAGGAAGCTTGTCCCAAGCTGCACCTGAACGTGACCTATCTCAGCAAGCCGTTCGAGGAGGCCTATCCAGTTATCCGTGGCCTGCTCGCTGGTCGGTTTCAAAGCGTACTGTGGAATCTCGACCAATGCGGCCACGCGCAGGTTGACTTTTCCACGCTCAGCGAGATCATGCGGTCTACCAAGTCCGTGGAAGTCTTCTACACCTTCGCGATTGACACCCTTCTGACCTTCCTCAGCCGAACCAACCCCGACCTAATGAAGCGCCAGGTCCGTCATTTAGGGATCAATCCGGGCGACTTGCGCGCCATCGACGGCATCGTTAGCAACGACGCATGGCTGGGAGCGGCCGAGCGCATCGTATTCGAATCGTTTCGCAATTACGCGGGCTATGTAAGCCCGTTCTCCATTACTAACCCGCAGGGATGGCGCTATTGGCTGATCCACTTTGCTAACAACTATCGCGCACGTCAGGTCTATAATGACATTCTGCATGAGAACGGCAGCCAGGCGCACTTCGGCCTGCCAGGCCTCGACATGCTGGAATACGACCCAGCCAAGGAGGGATCGCTCTACCTCTTCGAGGAGGAGCACCGGGCCAAGGCGCGCGAGAAGCTGATCTACGACATCCCGCGTTTCGTTTCCGGCGCCGGCGATGCCATGCTGGTCGGCGACTTCTACGCGGCGGCCTACAGCGCCACGCCGGCGCACAAAGACGATATCCACAGCGCAATGCTCGGCGGAGAGGATCTTGAGGTCGTCACACCTGCCGGTGGTGTGCGCCGGCGCGCTCGACAGATCGTCCCAGGCGACACCCTTCGCCTGAAGAGCCAGCGCTCGTTCTTCATGATGTTCGGCGGAAGGCAAAAGCCGTGATCCGCGAGCGGTCCGTCGGGGACGGCCATGCTGTGGCCTAAGCCCTATCCCGAGCATTGGCGGCTACTCTCGGAATCCAAAATCGCACTCCGCAAGGGCATGCCTTGGTCGGGTCCGATGCAGCGACAACTCTGGCACGCCCAGCCCCATCCGTTCGCCGGGCGCGAACTCACAGTTACGTCAGACTACGGCGGCGAACACAACTCAGCGACTCACCGCGTCTACGCCTTTCTGATCTCCCAGAGGTTGCCGCCTGCCTGGTTCAAGGCGATGCAGCATATCCGCCTGACTCTCCTTACAGATGGTCGCCGTATGTCGTTCAAGCGAGTGGTTGATGAGGCGCGGATGAACGCTCTCATAGCGTATCTCGACGCCGCCGACGCGCTCACCGGTCATCTAGTCGTGATCGCAGTCGATAAACGGATCAAGCACTTGGTCTGTCCGCCGCAAAAATTCAGCCGGTTCCGGTCGGCGTTCGATCTGAAGGCGAGGTGGAACGAGCAGGGTCTCGAGGACATGGCGCGGAAAGCGTACTTCCTCACAATCTGCCTTTCCATTTGGGCCGCCCCCGGCATGGACCTGGAATGGATCAGCGACCAGGATCAATCCGTCGCCAACGAACTGCGGCTGGATGACTTCCATCGCACGGCCGCGCGCATGATAAGCCTGTATCTACAATTCCCGATGGGCGTGTTCGCGATGAACACCACGGCGATTGACGGGCCGGAACGCCACTACGAGGACCTGTGTGCCATCCCCGATCTTGCCGCGGGTATGGTGTCCGATGTGAGCGCAGCCATCTTCGGAGGTGGCGGATTACAGTCGACCGGAGCTGCCCAGGTGGATTCTTTTTCTGAGAAGACGGAGATGATCGCCAGTTGGTTCTGGTGGCCCATCCACGGGTTGAAACGCACCATGTTGTCGTTCGACCACGGCGGGGGCGGGCCCCACAGCATCCGGACGATCACCATGAAAGTCAGTTGATCCTCGGTTGGGGCTCGACGACCATCCCTCAGATCTCTCGCATATCTCCGATCGACCTGTCGAAATAGGACCAGGGATCCGCCAGAAATGCATCGCAGGCGGCCAGACCTCTCATGAGCGCCGCTCGCCAGTGGTTGAGCTTAAAGTCGTCATCAACGGCCTTTGCCGAGGCCAGTAAGAACGCCTTAATCTGCTCGCCTTCATCGGGCTTACCACGAAAGAAGGAAAAGGCGGTCTTGAGGTTGAAGAGGAAAATATTAACTGGATCAAAATAACGCCTGTTGAGGTCGAGCCGCCGTAGCTGGAACCTTAGGCGCTCGTCCAAATCATCGAGGAGGAAGGTGTCGTCGATTGTGAAGAGTACCACGAGCCTCCCTGCGGCATACTGAACTTCCGCCTCGAGAAAAGTCAACTCGGGAAGCTCAGTAAGATAGGCATGTATCAACCCTGCGCCGACGACGGGCTCCAGTGTCCCCTTCGCGCGATTGCAGGGATGGCAGCTCGGGATCAAATTGCGGGCGTAGATTGACAGCGCGCGGTATTGGTCCTTGGGAAGATGATGATCGAGCGTCGTTGCTTCCCCAAACCCGCATAGCGGACACTCGATCACAGATGCCAGCAATCTGCCGCGCAAGTCCTTCAGGCGGCCACGTTTCTGGACCTGATTATACGCCGCGTGCAGATAGTTCTTGCACGCGTCGAGTGCGGCGGGAACTAGCACGGCATCGGGCTCGCCCGCTAGGTCATCGTACGCCTGATAGAGCTCGATGACAGCTTGGCGTTCCGCATCGGACAGTTCGTAGACAACGGTCTCATCCTTTTCGATCAGCGCTGCGTCGAGCTGCGCCTTTATGTCGCCCACCGCAGGCGGCTCTACTTTCCACATCGGTCAGCTTTCACGCGCTGCGATCAGGCTCATCACATAGGCCCGTGCCTGCAGGCTCATGCGGCGATCGAAGCGACCTTCGATCTGTTCAAGAGTCAGATTTCGATCGACGAGCGAGCGTAGCGTGGCGTGGAAATCCGCGCTACCGGCGGTTAGACCGAACACCTCGTTAGTAATCTCACCGATGCTCTCACCATAGGTTTCGATCTTAGGTGGCAGGATCGTAACAACGTCGCCCGATCGGTTTATCACCGAGACATGGCGGCCGAGCGTTTCCTGTGCGACGACGGGGGAATGGGTGGCGATGACGGCAAAGGCATCCTGCTTGCCGAGCACCAGCCGAACAGCGTGCATCAAGGCCGCCAGCAGCGGTGGGTGAAGGTGGCTCTCGGGCTCGTCCATCAGGATGATCGCCTTAGGCTGCGCATAGGCGACGAGCGTTGTGACCATGTGCATGACGATCTTGTGCCCGGTGCTCCAGCCCATGAAGGTCTCGCGTGGATCAGCTTCCAGCAGCGCCGCGACCGACTGATCGGGCACGTCAGAGAATGAGGGATCAGCCAGGAGCAGGAGAAGTGACTGGCTGAGCAGCCGTTCGCGCTTCGCGACCACCACGCGCTCGAGGGTTCGGGCGTACTCGTCGGCGAGCTGGTCGGCCGATTTAAGGTAGGTGATGTCCTGCCGATCCAGCGCAAACCCCGGTGCCAGCTCGTCCTCCACACTTCCGTCGCTGGACTCGACATCACCCACACCTGAAAGCCTCTCCTCAAGCTCACGAGCGATGTCGCGCAGGCCAGCGAAGACGTAGCGGCCAGTCCCCGCCCGCAGGTCGCTGATGATCTGCTTCTTGTCCTGAAGGGTGACGCCGGGGACGTGGAACGTGTCAAAGGCGCTGTAGGCGACGGCGATGATCCGGGAAAAACCGATGCCCGCCGGCGCGATCTTCCCGAGATTCGAGGTCGGCGCACGGGCTCGCTCAAATTGTGACGCGTGCAGTACACGCGCGAGCCGAGCGAGCAGGGTGCTCTTGCCCGAACCGTTTCGTCCGGTGATCACCGCAGCTCGATCTGGCAGCATTATCGCTGGTCCCGGAAAGCCGTCCCCGAAGACGTCCTCGCTGTTGTCCGGCGCGGCGAAATCCAATTCCAAGGGTGCTGTCCACCCTGACATGACGAAGCTGAGCGAGAGGCCCACAGACGGTAGCGCGTCATAGTCGCGCTCGAGTAGAGTGAGGGCCAGCGGCTTGTAGCTCTCCAGGTCGAGATCGCGCGTCATCGAGACGCGCCAGGCCTCCGCTTCAATAAAGCTGGCTGCATGGTTCGGGTAGACCAGCGCATCGCGCAGGAATTCCAGGATCTCGTCCCGAATATTCCTCGGCAATTCGGCCAGCCGTTCATAGTAGTCTAAGGACTGACCGAGCGAACAGAATTCCTCGGCCAGCGGCGCGAGCGGACCAACCGGCAGCTCGCTGTCGTGCGAAATCCCCTGTCCTTTCCGCAGGATCTTCACTCCGCCGATCATCTTGGCGCCGTCGGGCCCAAAATAGTAGAGGTGATACTGGGTCTT
>NZ_JAWDIR010000014.1:0-35579 GCF_046156265.1 Pseudoxanthobacter sp. M-2 | reverse complement strand
CTTGACCGGGCCATCCATCCACCCGGAAACGGGCTGACGCTATCGCAAGAATGGATCGCCCGGTCGAGCCGGGCGATGACGACGTGGGGGTGAGACGTTCATGCCCGCGCGCAGGCGGCGCGCAGGCGATCTCGCGGGCCGGCGCGCCGAGGCGCGCCGGAAGCCTCGACCTCAGGCGGCGAGGTTGCGCAGGACGTACTGCAGGATGCCGCCGTTCTTGAAGTACTCGAGCTCGTCCAGCGTATCGATCCGGCAGAGCAGCTCGACGTGGCGCACCGTGCCGTCGGCCGAGACGATCTCCGCCGACAGCGTCTGGCGCGGCATCAGCCCCGTCTCGATGCCGCGGATCGTCACCACCTCGTCGCCCTTGAGACCCAGCGTCTGCCAGCTCTCGCCGTCCTTGAAGGTGGCGGGCAGCACGCCCATGCCGACGAGGTTGGAGCGGTGGATGCGCTCGAACGACTGCGAAATCACCGCGCGCACGCCGAGCAGGTTGGTGCCCTTGGCGGCCCAGTCGCGCGACGATCCGGTGCCGTATTCCTTGCCGGCGAAGATGACGAGCGGCACGCCCTCCGCCTTGTACTGCATCGCCGCGTCGTAGATCGGCATCTCGACGCCGTCCGGCTGGTGCAGCGTGAAGCCACCCTCCTTGCCGGAGAGCATCTGGTTCTTGATGCGGATGTTGCCGAAGGTGCCGCGCATCATCACTTCGTGGTTGCCGCGCCGCGTGCCGAACTGGTTGAAGTCGACCGGGCGGACCTGATGCGAGACGAGGTATTCGCCCGCCGGCGATGCCGCCTTGATCGACCCGGCCGGCGAGATGTGGTCGGTGGTGATCGAGTCGAGGAACAGGCCGAGCACCCGCGCGCCGACGATGTCGCCCGGCGCCGTCGGCGCGTGCTGCATGCCGACGAAGTAGGGCGGGTTGCGCACGTAGGTGGAGCCGTCGTCCCAGGTGTAGGTGTCACCCGTCGGCACGGCGATCTTCTGCCACTGCTCGTCGCCCTTGAAGACGTCGGCGTAGCGCTCCTTGAACATCTTCTTGGTGACGTTGTCGCGGATGAACTGCGCGATCTCCTTGTTGGACGGCCAGATGTCCCGGAGATAGACCGGCTCGCCCTTCTTCGTGTAGCCGAGCGGCTCGCGCGTCAGGTCGATCTGCATCGAGCCGGCGAGCGCATAGGCGACGACGAGCGGCGGCGAGGCGAGATAGTTCGCCTTCACGTCCGGATTGACGCGGCCCTCGAAGTTGCGGTTGCCGGAGAGCACCGCGGCGGCGACGAGGTCGCCGGAATTGATCGCCACCGACACCGGCTCCGGCAGCGGGCCGGAGTTGCCGATGCAGGTGGTGCAGCCGAAGCCGACGAGGTTGAAGCCCAGCGTGTCGAGGTCCTTCTGCAGGCCCGAGCGGTCGAGGTACTCGGCGACCACCTGGCTTCCCGGCGCGAGCGAGGTCTTCACCCATGGCTTCGAGGCGAGGCCCTTGGCCACCGCGTTGCGGGCGAGCAGGCCCGCGGCGATCAGCACGCTCGGGTTCGAGGTGTTGGTGCAGGAGGTGATCGCCGCGATCACCACGTCGCCGTGACCGACGTCGAAGTCACGGCCTTCCACCGGCACGCGCTTGTTCGCCTCGCCGGGCTTCTTGAACTCGCCTTCGAGCGCGGCGGCGAAGCCCTGCTTCGATTCGGCGAGCAGCACCCGGTCCTGCGGGCGCTTCGGGCCGGCGAGCGACGGCAGCACGTTGGAGATGTCGAGCTCGAGGGTGTCGGTGAACACCGGGTCGGGCGTCGACTTCGTCCGCCACATGCCCTGGGCCTTGGCGTACTTCTCGACGAGTTCGACGCGGCTGCCCTTGCGGCCGGTCTCCTCGAGATACTCGATCGTCTCGGAATCGATCGGGAAGAAGCCGCAGGTGGCGCCGTATTCCGGCGCCATGTTGGCGATGGTGGCGCGGTCGGCGAGCGACAGGTTGTCGAGGCCGGGGCCGTAGAACTCGACGAACTTGCCGACGACGCCCTTCTTGCGGAGCATCTGCGTCACCGTCAGCACCAGATCGGTGGCGGTGATGCCCTCCTTCAGCTTGCCGTCGAGACGGAAGCCGATCACCTCGGGCAGGAGCATCGAGATCGGCTGGCCGAGCATGGCCGCCTCCGCCTCGATGCCGCCGACGCCCCAGCCGAGCACGCCGAGGCCGTTGACCATCGTCGTGTGGGAATCGGTGCCGACCAGGGTGTCCGGGAAGGCGTAGGTGCGCTCGACGGCGCGGCCCTTCTTGTCGGTCTCCGTCTCGGTCTTCGTCCAGACGGTCTGGGCGAGGTACTCGAGGTTGACCTGGTGGCAGATGCCGGTGCCGGGCGGCACGACGCGGAAGTTCTCGAAGGCGCCCTGGCCCCACTTCAGGAAGCGGTAGCGCTCCTGGTTCTGCTCGTACTCGCGGGCGACGTTCTTGTCGAAGGCGGTGGCGGAGCCGAAGAAGTCGACGACCACCGAGTGGTCGATGACGAGGTCGACCGGCACCAGCGGGTTGATCTTCTGCGGGTCACCGCCGAGCGCCGCCATGGCGTCGCGCATCGCGGCGAGGTCGACGACGGCGGGAACGCCGGTGAAGTCCTGCATCAGGACGCGCGCCGGGCGGAAGGCGATCTCGCGGTCGGAGCGGCGGTCGACCATCCAGGCGGCGACGGCGCGGATGTCGTCGGCGGTGACGGTGCGCCCGTCCTCGAAGCGCAGGAGGTTCTCGAGCAGCACCTTGAGGGAGAACGGCAGCGCCGAAATCCCCGGCAGGCCGTTCTTCTCCGCCTCCTTGAGGCTGAAGTAGACGTACTCGGACTTGCCGACCTCGAGGGTCTTGCGGGACTTGAAGCTGTCGAGGGACTGGGTGGACACCGATGCGTTCCCCTGTTCGAATGGCGGCGCGGCGGGGCGGAACCGGGATGGTCCCGGGGCGGCGGTCGTGGCAGCGGAGGAGGCCACTGCTGGAAGCCGGACCGGAGCCCCTCCGGCACAGCGCCGGTCGGAACATCCGAAGTCATACAGGACCGCACCGTCCGCCGGCGCGAGTTGCAAGGCCTATACCGAATTTCCCCCAGCGAAACCAGATCACCTCCAATGTGCGAGCGAGCCAACCGATCGGCCGATCGAGAGCCTCGATGGCCGCGGAAAACCGCGCCGTGACGGCCCCTGCACCCAAGCGTCTCGCCGCCGTGTCGCTGGCGCTCGACCGGGGGGGACGGCGGCTGTTCGAGGACGTCTCCTTCAGCGTGGAAGCGGGCGAATCGCTGGTCGTCACCGGGCCGAACGGGGCCGGCAAGTCGAGCCTGCTGCGCGTCGTCGCAGGGCTGCTGTCCCCGAGCGAGGGGACCGTGCGGCTCGAAGGCGGCGATGACGACCTGCCGCTCGCGGCCCAGGTCCACTATCTCGGCCACCTCGACGCGGTGAAGCCGTCCTTGTCGGTGGCCGAGGCGCTCGGCTTCTGGGCGGTCTATCTCGGCGGCAGTCGCGACCGCGTCGACGACGCGCTGGACGCGGTCGGCCTCCTGCCGCTCGCCGACCTGCCGTCGGCCTACCTGTCGGCTGGCCAGCGGCGGCGCCTCGCGCTCGCCCGCCTGATCGCCGCACCTCGGCCGCTGTGGCTGCTCGACGAGCCGACGGCCGCGCTCGACGCTGCGGCGGAGCGGCGGCTCGGCGAGATGATCCGTGATCACGTTTCCGGCGGCGGCATCGTCATGGCGGCGACGCACGCGGAGCTGCCGATCCCGGCTCCGCGCCGCCTCGTTCTCGGCGGGAGGGTGCCGGCGTGAGCGGCATCGCCCGGCGGAACGGCCACGGGAGGCCGGCGGCATGACGGCGCTGTGGGCGCTCTACCGGCGCGACCTGACGCTGTCGCTGCGCGTCGGCGGCGGCGCGGCAGTGTCAGTGCTGTTCTTCCTCGTCGTCGTCACCATCGTGCCGCTCGGCGTCGGCCCGGACCTCAAGCTCCTCGCGCGGATCGGGCCGGGCATCCTCTGGATCGGCGCGCTGCTCGCCACGCTGCTCGGGCTCGAGCGGCTGTTCCAGGCCGATCGTGACGACGGCTCGCTCGATCTTCTGCTCACGGGAGAGGCACCGCTATCGCTCGTCGTGCTCGCCAAGGCGGCGGCGCACTGGACGGCGAGCGGGCTGCCGCTGGTGGTGGCGGCCCCGTTCCTGGCGCTATTCCTCGACCTGTCGCCGACGGCGATCGGCGCCGTGACGCTGACGCTCGCCGCCGGCACGCCGGCGCTGACGCTGATGGGGGCGATCGGCGCGGCGCTGACCGCGGGGCTCCGCCGTGGCGGCCTGCTGGTGCCGGTGCTGGTGGTGCCGCTCGCGGTGCCGGTGCTGATCTTCGGCGTCGCCGCGGCGGATGCCGCCGTCACCGACCCGGCGCCGTTCCTGCCGCCGTTCCTGATCCTCTGCGCGCTCACCCTGTTCTCGCTGGTGATCGCGCCGATCGCGGCGGCTGCGGCGCTCAGGGCCGGCGAGGGCTGAACGCCAACGCCACATTGAAGTCGATCTCGACGGGCACTAGAAGCAGATCATGGGTGTCACCGACCTCGCCAATCCGACCCGCTTCGCGTCGCTTTCGGCGCGGGCGCTGCCGTTCCTGTGGATCGCGACGCTCGCCTGCCTCGCCGTCGGGCTGTGGCTGTCGTTCTTCTTCGCACCGGCCGACTACCAGCAGGGCGAGACGGTGCGCATCATGTTCGTGCACGTGCCGTCGGCCTGGCTCGGGCTGTTCGCCTACGTCTCGATGGCCGTCTCGGCGCTCGGCACGCTGGTCTGGCGCCACCCGCTCGCCGACGTGGCGGCGCGGGCCGCAGCCCCGCTCGGCGCCGCCTTCACCTTCCTCGCCCTCGTCACCGGCTCGATCTGGGGCAAGCCGATGTGGGGGACGTGGTGGGAGTGGGACGCCAGGCTCACCTCGATGCTGGTGCTGTTCGTCATGTATCTCGGGCTGATCGCCCTCTGGCACGCCTTCGACGACCAGATCCGCGCCGCCCGCGTCGCCGCCATCCTGGTGCTGGTCGGCACCATCAACATCCCGATCATCAAGTTCTCGGTCGACTGGTGGAACACGCTGCACCAGCCGGCGAGCGTCTTTCGCATGGACGGTCCGACCATCCATCCGACGATGCTGATCCCGCTCCTCGTGATGGCGGTGGCGTTCACGCTCTTGTTCACGACGCTGCAGGTGATGGCGATGCGCAACGAACTCCTGCGCCGGCGCCTCGCCGTGCTCGGCATGCAGGCGGCCGCCGCGGCGACCGGCGAGACGCGCCGGGTGGAGGCGGCGCAATGAGCTGGCTCTCCGGCCATACCGGCTTCGTCTTCGCCGCCTACGCCATCACCACCGTCGTGCTTGTCGGCATTACGGCATGGATCCTCCTCGACGGGCGGCGGCTGAAGCAGCGGATCGCCGAGCTCGAGGCGCGCGGCGTGCGGCGGCGCTCGGCGGCCCGGCAGCCATGACGGCGGTCGATCCCCTCGTGACCGATCCCGCCGAGGCGGCGCGCCGGCGGCGGATGCGGCTCCTGCTCGGCGCGCCGGTGGCGATCTTCCTGGCGCTCGCCGCGCTGTTCCTGTTTCGGCTGAATGTCGGCGGCGATATCTCGGCGATCCCTTCGGTGCTGGTCGGCCGGCCGGCCCCTGAGACGGCGCTGCCGCCGCTCGAGGGCCTCGTGCGCGACGGCGTGGTGGTGCCCGGTCTGACGCCGGCGGACCTGCGCGGGCGGGCAACGCTCGTCAACGTCTTCGCCTCGTGGTGCGGGCCGTGTCGGATCGAGCATCCGCTTTTGATGCGGCTCGCCGAGGATCCGGAGCTTCTCATCGTCGGCATCAACAACAAGGACCAGCCGGAGAACGCCCGCCGCTTCCTCGGCGCGCTCGGCAACCCCTACGAGGCGGTCGGAGTCGATGCCAATGGGCGAGCCTCGATCGAGTGGGGCGTCTACGGCGTGCCGGAGACCTTCGTCCTCGGGCCGGACGGCACCATCCTCCACAAGCACATCGGCCCGATCTCCGACGCCGCGCTGGCCGGCCCGCTCGGGGCGGCCATCACGGCGGCAAAGCAGGCGGCGGCGCGGCCGCCCGGCTGAGCAGAACCCCTATTTTGAAGCCCGCCGCGACACCCCCCGTCCTTGACGTGGCGGGGGGCGCTTCCTACGTTCGCCGCGACGTCGGCGAGCGTCTCGCCCGACACAGTTCACGAGGTCCGTCATGGCGACGTCCAAAGTTACCGATGCCTCCTTCAAGGCCGATGTGCTCGATTCCAGCGAGCCGGTCGTCGTCGATTTCTGGGCGGAGTGGTGCGGCCCCTGCAAGATGATCGCCCCGGCCCTCGAGGAGATCGGCAATGAATTGCAGGGCCGCGTGAAGATCGTGAAGCTGAACGTCGACGAGAACCACCAGACGGCGACGAAATACGGCATCCGCTCGATCCCGACGCTCCTGATGTTCAAGAACGGCGAGCTCGCCGCGACGCAGGTCGGTGCCGCTCCGAAGGGGCGCCTGGCCGAGTGGATCAACAGCAACACCTGAGCGGACGGCCACCGATCGACCGACTGACAGACGGGGCCGCGCGCGGCCCCGCCGAGGACCAGCATGAACAAGCAAGATCCGCACGCCGAAGCAGACCTGCCCCCCGTCGATCCCGCCGCGCCGGAGACGTCGCCCGAGGTCGACCACGAGACGGGCCTCGCCCATGAGATCCTGGTGCTGGCGGCCGAGAATGCCGGCCTGAAGGATCAGGTGTTGCGGACATTGGCCGAAATGGAGAACCTGCGCCGCCGCACCGAGCGCGAGGTGCAGGACGCCAGCCGCTATGCCGTCACGGCCTTCGCCCGGGACGTGCTGTCGGTCGGTGACAATCTCGGCCGTGCGCTGGAAGCGGTGTCGACTGATGCGCGCGAAAAGGGCGGCGAGGCGTTGGCGGCGCTGCTCTCCGGCGTCGAGATGACCGAGCGCGAGTTCGTCGCCACCCTCGGCAAGCACGGCGTGCGCCGCATCGACCCGGCCGGCGAGCGCTTCGACCCCAACCTCCATCAGGCGATGTTCGAGGTGCCGGATCCCAGTGTCGCGAGCGGCACCGTGATGAAGGTCCTGCAGCCCGGCTACGTCATCGGCGACCGCGTGCTCAGGCCGGCGCTGGTGGGCGTGGCGAAGGGTGGCCCGAAGGCCGCCACCGGCGCTGCCGACGCGGGGGCGAACTCCACCGCGGCGGCTGGCTGAGCCGAATCGGATTCCGCAGCGCAGCAATGCTGGGTTGCGCCATAACCCATTGCCGGATATAGCGTTTCAACGCGACGGCTGATGCCGAAGCGCGCACTGCGCGCCTATTTCTTCGGCATTGCAGCACGGTGACGGCGCTGTCGGAAGCGCCGCGTTGCCGCAACCCCTTGGCCGCACCGGCCTTCTGCGCTTTGGCACGTCGCTTGAAGTCGTTCCCGGCAACGACTGGAGAGCGGCCGCCGGATCACCCGCCCGACGACCGCCGGGAAGAACGCCCGAGGACCGCACCGTCCCTGTGATGGAGGTCTTCGCCGTGCCGATCGCCTGGAAGTTCCCCCGCCCGGCCGCGACCGCCGCCGCCGTCCTCGCGATGCTCGCCATCGCCGCCCCCGCATCGGCCGAGGACGTCGAGGTCGACGTCGAACTGGTCCTCGCCGTCGACATCTCGCAGTCGATGGACGAGTACGAACAGCAGGTCCAGCGCGACGGCTACGTCTCGGCCCTGGTGTCGGAGGAGGTGGCGAAGGCGGTGGCCTTCGGCATGACCGGCAAGGTCGCCGTCACCTACATCGAGTGGGGCGGGGTCGGCGAGCAGTTCGTGGTGGCCGACTGGCAGCTCATCGACGGACCGCAATCAGCGGAGGCCTTCGCCAATCGCCTCGCCGAGGCACCCCTGAAGACGGTGCAGCGCACCTCGATCTCATCCGCGCTCGCCTATGCCGGCACGCTGTTTTCGGACAACGGCTACAAGGGCGCCCGGCAGGTCATCGACATCTCCGGCGACGGCCCGAATAACCAGGGTGGAGTTGTCACGGCCAGTCGCGACGTGCTCATCGCCCAGGGCATCACCATCAACGGCCTGCCGCTGATGCTGAGCGATGGGGCGAGCTGGTACCACCTGCCCAACCTCGATCACTACTACGAGGACTGCGTCATCGGCGGGCCGGGATCGTTCGTCGTTCCGGTCCGCAGCCTCGACGGCTTCGCCGATGCGATCCGCCTCAAGCTCGTGCTGGAGATCGCCGGGCTGATGGACGACACGGTGAAGGTTGTGCCGGCAGCAGGCCGCGCGGCCGTCCCCTGCAACATGTTCGACTGAGAAGGGCGGCCCGGTCAGCCGTTCGGCCAGAGGGTCTCTCGCACGCGCGCCTGGAACACCGCCGCGTGGTCGCGGCAGGCGTCTGCGGCCGCTGCGACATCGCGGGCCAGCGCCGCGTGCAGCAGGCGCTCGTGCGCCGCCCGGTCGTCGCCGGCAATCCCCCCGGCCCGCGCCAGAAGCGCCTTGTAGCGCTCCGAGTGTTCGAACAGCCAGAGCCAGATCCACTTCATGCGGACGCTCGTGGCCGCTTCCACGAGGGCGCGGTGGAATTGCTCGTGGGCGGAGGCCCAGCCCGGCGTCAGCAGGCCGGTCTGCGGGTCGATCGCCGGGCGGCGCGACAGCATGTGGAAAGTCGCCAGCACCGAGGCTTCCCAGTGGTCGTCGCCACGGGCGATCGCCTCCGGCACCAGCAGCAGCTCGAGACGGACGCGCGTCTCGATGAGATCCTCGAAGTCCTCGCGCGTGGCGGGCGCGACGCGGAAGCCCTTCTGGCCTGAGACGAGGACGAAGCGCTCGGTGACGAGGCGCATCATCGCCTCGCGCAGTGGCGTGAAGCCGACACCGAACCGTTCCCGCAGCGCCGCCAGGCGCAGTGCCACGCCGGGTTCCAGGGTGCCATCACGGATGTCGCGGCGGATTTCACGGTAGGCACGCTCGGTCAGCGTTGCGTCCGACGGCTCCAATTCGCCATCGAACTCGACGGTCCGACGCTCCCTGCCCCAATCCCCGCCCCGCCGGCCCATCCGCCGTTCGTCCCCTGAATGCTCTTGAGACTGGTAGGCACATTTAGCACGCACGTCCAGATGAGGACGGGTCGCGAAAACGTGCGGCAATTTCGAAATTGGGCGCTTGACTCGAAGTGTCGGCGCCTGAACTCTGGGCTCAGGTCTAGACCGGGTTACGGTAATACCGCAATCGATAATCGCGCTGCGAAACAGGCGCGCCAACTGGGAGAAACGCCGTCGCCGTCCTCGGACGTGCGGCCCCCTGCAGCCGAGACGAGTGGGCGAACGCGGACGCCTCCCCCCTAGTCCGTTCTTTCTCGCTCGTTCTCGACTAGCTCCTCCCCCTCCCGCGAGTCCGGGAGGGGGAGGAGCAACTCCATCATCCGTGCCGGTCAGGCGGCCTCATCGGCCGCTTCAGCCGGCGCGAACAGCAGGCGATCCGTGCCCGCCGTCGCCCGCACCACCGATCCGTCGGCGATCTCGCCGGCGAGGATCTTCTCGGCGAGCGGGTCCTGCACCTCGCGCTGGATGACGCGCTTCAGGGGCCGCGCGCCGTAGACCGGGTCGTAGCCCTTGTCAGCGAGCCACGCGCGCGCGGAGGGATCGAGCTCCAGCCGGATGCGCCGGTCGTCGAGGAGCTTCTGCAGACGCAGCAGCTGGATGTCGACGATCGCCCCCATCTCCGTCCGCCGCAGGCGGTGGAACAGGATGATGTCGTCCAGCCGGTTCAGGAACTCCGGCCGGAAGTGGGCGCGCACCGCTCCCATCACCAGATCGCGCACCTCCGCCACGTCCTCGCCGTCGCCCTGATTCGCCAGGTACTCGGAGCCGAGGTTGGAGGTCATCACGATGATGGTGTTGCGGAAGTCGACCGTCCGCCCCTGCCCGTCCGTCAGACGCCCGTCGTCGAGCACCTGCAGGAGGACGTTGAAGACGTCCGGGTGGGCCTTCTCGATCTCGTCGAACAGCACGACCTGGTAGGGCCGACGGCGCACGGCTTCCGTCAGCGCACCGCCCTCCTCGTAGCCGACATAGCCGGGAGGGGCGCCGATCAGTCGGGACACGGAGTGCTTCTCCATGAACTCCGACATGTCGATGCGCACCATGGCGGTGTCGTCGTCGAAGAGATAGGCGGCGAGCGCCTTGGTCAGCTCGGTCTTGCCGACGCCGGTCGGGCCCAGGAACATGAACGAGCCGATCGGCCGGTTCGGGTCCTGCAGCCCGGCGCGGGCACGCCTGACGGCCGTCGAGACGGCGTGCACCGCCTCAGCCTGGCCGATGACGCGCTTGGCGAGCTCGTCCTCCATGCGCAAGAGCTTCTCACGTTCGCCTTCCAGCATGCGATCGACCGGCACGCCGGTCCAGCGCGAGACGACCTGGGCGACGTGGTCGGGGGTGACGACCTCCTCCACCATGCCGTCGGCGCCGCCGCCGCTCGCCTCGATCTCGGCAAGCTGCTTCTCGAGACCCGGGATGACGGCGTAGGTGAGCTCACCGGCACGCTGGTACTCGCCGCGGCGCTGGGCGTTGGCGAGCTCGTTGCGGGCATCCTCGAGCTGCTTCTTGAGGTCGGCGGCGCTGCCGAGCTTGTCCTTCTCGGCCTTCCACCGCGCCGTCACCTCGGCCGACTGCTCCTCGAGATCGGCGAGCTCCTTCTCGAGCCGCTGCAGCCGGTCACGCGAGGCGGTGTCGGTCTCCTTCTTCAGCGCCTCCCGCTCGATCTTCAGCTGGATCACCCGGCGATCGATCTCGTCGAGCTCCTCGGGCTTCGAATCGACCTGCATGCGGACGCGCGAAGCGGCCTCGTCGACGAGGTCGATCGCCTTGTCCGGCAGGAAGCGGTCGGTGATGTAGCGGTTCGACAGGGTCGCGGCCGCCACCAGCGCACCATCGGAGATGCGCACCTTGTGGTGCTGCTCGTACTTCTCCTTCAGGCCGCGCAGGATCGAGACGGTGTCCTCGACCGTCGGCTCGCCGACGAAGACGGGCTGGAAGCGCCGCGCCAGCGCCGCGTCCTTCTCGACGTACTTGCGGTACTCGTCGAGGGTGGTGGCGCCGATGCAGTGCAGTTCGCCGCGGGCGAGCGCGGGCTTCAAAAGGTTCGAGGCGTCCATCGCGCCGTCGGCCTTGCCGGCCCCGACGAGGGTGTGCATCTCGTCGATGAACAGCACGAGCTGGCCCTCGGCCGCCGTCACCTCCGACAGCACCGCCTTCAGACGCTCCTCGAACTCGCCGCGATATTTCGCGCCGGCGATCAGCGCGCCCATGTCGAGGGCGAGCAGCTTCTTGTCCTTCAGGCTCTCGGGCACGTCGCCATTGACGATGCGCAGAGCGAGGCCCTCGGCGATCGCCGTCTTGCCGACGCCGGGCTCGCCGATCAGCACCGGGTTGTTCTTGGTGCGCCGCGACAGCACCTGGATGGTGCGACGGATCTCGTCGTCGCGGCCGATGACCGGATCGAGCTTGCCGTCGCGCGCCGCCTGGGTGAGGTCACGGGCGTACTTCTTCAGGGCGTCGTACTGCGTCTCCGCGGAGGCGGAATCGGCGGTGCGGCCCTTGCGGAGCTCGGCAATCGCCTGCTCGAGCGCCTGCGGCGTCGCGCCGGCGTCCTTCAGGATCTTGGCGCTCTCGGCGTCCGTCGTGGCGGCGAGCGCCGACAACAGCCGCTCGACCGTGACGAAGCTGTCACCCGCCTTCTGGGCGAGGCGCTCGGCCTCGGCGAACACCTTGGCGGTGGCGCCGGCGAGATAGAGCTGGCCGCTGCCGCCGCCGGCGACCTTGGGCAGCTTGGCGAGCGCCCGCTCGACGCCGGCGAGTGCGGCCTGCGGATTACCTCCGGCACGCGCCACCAGTCCGGCGGCGAGGCCCTCGGGATCGTCGAGCAGCACCTTCAGGATGTGCTCGGGGGTGAATTGCTGGTGTCCCTGGCCAAGCGCGTTGGTCTGGGCGGACTGCACGAAGCCGCGGGCGCGCTCGGTGTACTTCTCGAAATTCATGGACCGGTCTCCTTCCCGCCGCGCCGCCCTCGCTGGGGCCCTGCGCGGCCGTCGGTTCCTCCGGTGCCGCATGGCGGCCACCGGCGGAGCCGCCCATGCGGGCCGGCTCCGACGGCGATATGGTGTTGCATAGGAGCAACAAAAAGGGGGCCGAAGCCCCCTTTTCGCACGATGTGATGTCGGGGCGGATCAGCCCTCGGTGGCGCCGTCCTCGGCGAAGGGAAGCGCGGGCGCGCCATCGCCCTCCTCGCCGGTGGTTCCGTCCGCCCGGCGGCCGCGACCGCGGCTGCCGCGGCTGCGACGGCGGGGACGGGGGGCGCCGTCCTCGGTCGCCGCGACGGGCGCGCCGGCATCGGCGTCGGCCATCGCCGGCTCGGGAGCCGGTGCCGGGGCCGGGGCCGCCACGGCCGCGACGGGCACCGGGGCCGGCTGCGTCGTGACGGGAGGCTCGAGATCGGGCTGCGGGCCGAGGCCGGGGAGCGGTGCGGCGACGGGGGCGGGAGCTACCGGAACGTGGCCGTTGACGCCGCCGTTCTGCGGCGCCGGCGCCCGGTCGTAGCGGCGCTGCTCGCCACCGTGACGCGGCTCGTGCTGCGAGCGCTGTCCCTCATAGGGCGGGCGCGGCTCGCGCGGCGGACGCTGGTCGCCATAGGTGCGACCCTCGTCACGGCGACCCTCGTAGGAGCGCGGCTCGCCGCCGCGCTGATCGGTACGCTGGTCGTTGCCGCGCTGGTCGTTGCCGCGGCCCTCGTAGCCGCGGTTGTCGCGCTGCTCGTAGCCGCGATGGTCGCCCTGCTCGTGGCCCTGGTAGGGCATGCCGTTGCCGCGGTGGGGCTGCTGCTGGGGCTGGGGCTGCGGCTGGCCGTAGGGTTCAGGGCGGTTGTTGAACTCGCCGCGGCCCTCGTACTCCTCCTCCCCCTCGTCGTCTCGGCCGTAGCCCATCTGACCGGGGCCGGTCTGCTGCGGCTGCGCCGCCGCGATCATGCGGAAATAGTGCTCCGCGTGCTGGAAGTAGTTCTCCGCCATGACGCCGTCGCCGGAGACCTGCGCGTCGCGCGCGAGCTGCACGTACTTCTCGGCGATGTGCATCGCTGTGCCGCGGATTTTGACATCGGGCCCGTTGGACTCGAAGGACCGCGTCAGAGGGTTCGGGCCCTTGCGGGTCCTGCCGCGAAGGCGCTTGTTCGAACTACTTGGTCTCATCCGTTTGCTTCTCTTTGCGGACAGCGCTGGCGTTGGTTTCTGACGGTCCGGGAGACGACGGCCGGGGCGTGCCTCGGCCTGTCGGCTGCGACGCCGGCTCGCGCCGCGTCGCCGGGCGCCGACGATGATGGTGGCACTGCGCCCCTGGCGCACCGCGACCGCTCGTCGGCCGAGCCCGATGGTGGAAGCGATCGTTCGGTCCGCCTGTCCCGTCGATCACCGCGGTGCGGCGGGAAGGCAGAGGCCAACCCAGTCGAACCGCTTCTCGTGTCCGGCGCCGCTGCACTGCGGCGGCCGGGCCCGAATCTCGGATGTGTGCGAAGCCCCAGGAGCGATGGCTGGCGAAGGCCCCAACCAGCGTCACCTCCGGCGACCGAAAAGCGGATCGCGGTCCAGACAGCTCGCAGGCGGCATTCCGAACGACCGTCCGTCCGGCCCAGGACGAGGCGTTCCGACTGTAGCCCTGCAAGGCTGTGTCGCTGATCTGCCCGAATCGGCCCCCGCGGCTCAAGTCTTCCGCGCTTTGCTTCGGCGAGCGGACGTTAGCCGCTTCGTTCTGGCATTCCAAGGACTAATTTGCACACCGCAGGACCACCGCCCGTGGCCTGCCGGCGAGGTCAGCGCGCACCTCGAGCACCGAAAATCCGGCATCCTCGCCGAGACCCGCGACGGCGCCCGCTCCGTCCGGTGCCACCTCCAGCACCACAGTCCCGCCCGGCCGCAAGGCCCCGCCGACCCAGTTCAGCAGCCGGCGATAGGGGTCGAGCCCGTCGGCGCCACCGTCCAAGGCGAGCCGCGGATCGTGCAGGCGGACCTCGCGGTCGAGGCCGGCGATGTCGCCGCTCGGGATGTAGGGCGGGTTGGAGACGACGAGGTCGAGCCCGGCTGCGACGGGGCGGCCGAGGTCGGCCTGGACGAACAGCGCGCGCGCACCGACACCGGCGTCTTCGGCGTTGGCGCGGGCGGCGTCTAGAGCGCGGGGCGACAGGTCGACGCCGATGCCGCTGGCTTCGGGCCACTCCGTGAGGAGGGCAACGAGCAGGCAGCCGGTGCCGGTGCCGAGGTCGAGGATGCGCAGCGGCCGGTCGCGGCCCTCGCAGGCCGCCAGCGCCGCTTCCACGATCGTCTCCGAATCCGGGCGCGGCTCCAGCGTCGCCTCATTGAGGCGGAAGGCGATCCCCCAGAACTCGCGCTCGCCGAGGATGCGGCCCACAGGCTCGCCGGCGGCGCGGCGGGAGACGGCGGCGGAGACGCGCTCGGCCTCCCCCTCCCCCACCGCGCGGTCGCCGTCGACGATCAGGCGCGCCGCCGAGAGGCCGAGCAGACTCGCGACGAGGAGGCGGGCGTCGAGATCGGCGGTGTCGATGCCGGCGGCGCGCAGGCGGGTTCGGGCGTTGGCGAGGAGCGCGCCGGCGGTCGCCGGGCGAGCGACCGGCGAGGCATCGCCGGCGGGTACGCTCACGCCGCCGTGCTCCGCTCGCCGTCCTGGTCGGCGAGCAGCGCCGCCTGGTGGGTGGCGAGCAGCGCGTCGATCAGCTCGTCAAGGGCGCCGCCGCCCTCCATCAGCTCCGGCAGCTTGTAGAGGGTGAGGTTGATGCGGTGGTCGGTGACGCGGCCTTGCGGGAAATTGTAGGTGCGGATGCGCTCGGAGCGGTCGCCGGAGCCGACCTGGCCGCGGCGGGCGGCGGCGCGCTCGTTGTCGAGGCGGCCGCGGGCGGCGTCGTAGATGCGCGAGCGCAGGAGCGTCATCGCCTTGGCGCGGTTCTTGTGCTGGGAGCGCTCGTCCTGCACGGCGACAACGATGCCGGTCGGCAGGTGGGTGATGCGGATGGCCGAATCGGTGGTGTTGACGTGCTGGCCGCCGGAGCCGGAGGCGCGGAAGGTATCGATGCGCAGGTCGCCGTCGGCGATGTCGACGTCGACGTCCTCCGCCTCCGGCAGCACGGCGACGGTGGCGGCCGAGGTGTGGATGCGGCCCGACGCCTCGGTGTCGGGCACGCGCTGGACGCGGTGGACGCCGGATTCGAACTTCAGGCGGGCGAACACGTCGGTGCCGTTCACCGCCGCGATCACCTCCTTGTAGCCGCCCGCCTCGCCCTCGCTCGCCGACAGGAGCTCGACCTTCCAGCCGCGACGGTCGGCATAGCGGCTGTACATGCGGAAGAGGTCGCCGGCGAACAGCGCTGCCTCGTCGCCGCCGGTACCGGCGCGCACCTCGAGGATGGCGCTCTTGCGGTCGGCCTCGTCCTTGGGCAGCAGCGCGAGGCGGATCTCGTGGCCGAGGGCCTCGATGGCCTCGGCGAGTGCGGCCTTCTCGCCCTCGGCGACGCGCGCCATCTCGGCGTCACCGGCGGCCTCGGCGATCAGCTCCTCGACCTCGGCCGCCTCGCGCTCGGCCCTGCGCAGACGGCGGATCGAAGCGACCAGCGGCTCGAGCTCGGCGTACTCCCGGGTCAGGCGGACATAGGTGTCGCGCTCGGGCGAGGCCGCCATGTGCGCCTCGATCTCCTCGAATCGCGACAGGATGCCGTCGAGCTTGGCGGTGGGCAGCATGGAGGCCTGGGTTCCGGGTTCTGGCTCGGGCTCAGACGGGAATGTCGTGCTCGGCGGCGTATTCGGCGAGGAAGGCCCTGAGGTCGCCGTTCCAGCGCCCGGGCTCGAGGCGGGGCAAGAGCCGCGCCCGCAGCCGGCCGACGTCGAGGGCGCGCAGCATCTCCTTCACCGGGCCGATCGCCGACGGCGACATGGAGATGGTGCGGTAGCCAAGCGCGATCAATGCCATCGCCGACAGCGGCCGGCCGGCGATCTCGCCGCACAGCGATACCGGCACGTGGGCGAGCGCGGCGCGGTCGACGATGCGCTTCAGCGCCCTCAGGAACGGCAGCGACAGGGGATCATAACGGTCGGCGACGCGGATGTTGCCACGGTCGGTCGCGGTCATGAACTGGAAGAGGTCGTTCGAGCCGACCGAGACGAAGTCGACCTCGCCAAGCAGTTCGTCGATCTCGAACAGCAGTGACGGCACCTCCAGCATGACGCCGAGGCGGACATAGTCGGGGATGCGATGGGCGTGGCGCTTCAGGTGGCGGAGTTCGCGATCGACCAGCGAGCGGGCGGCGCGGAACTCCGCCGTCGACGCCACCATCGGGAACATCAGCCGGAGGTCGCGGCCGGCGGCGGCGTGCAGGAGGGCGCGGATCTGGGTGCGCAGCAGCGCCGGACGGTCGAGCCCGAGCCGGATCGCCCGCCAGCCCATCGCCGGGTTTTCCTCCTCGACGGAGCGCAGGTAGGGCAGGATCTTGTCGCCGCCGATGTCGAGGGAGCGGAACGTCACTGGGCGGTCGCCGGCGGCGTCCATGACGCGCCGGTAGATCGCCACCTGTTCGTTCACCCGCGGCAGCTGCGAGGCGACCATGAACAGGAGCTCGGTGCGGAACAGCCCGATGCCGGCCGCCGCCGATTCGTCGAGATGCGGCATGTCGACGAGCAGGCCGGCATTGAGCTGCAGCGTCACGGCGTGGCCGTCGATCGTCACCGAAGGCTTTGAGCGCAGCCGCCGGTACTGCGCCTGCCGGCGCGCCCGGAAGCGCACCTTCTCGCCATAGGCGGTCTCGACGTCGGAAGGCGGGCGGAAGTGCACCTCGCCGGCCTCGCCATCGACGATCACCGCGTCGCCGCGCTCGACCAGCGACACCGCGCCGGCGACCTGGCCGACGGCGGGGATGCCGAGGGCGCGGGCGACGATGGTGACATGGCTGGTCGGCCCGCCCTCCTCCAGCACCAGCCCGCGCAGGCGGTCGCGGTCGTAGTCGAGGAGCTCGGCCGCGCCCATGTTGCGGGCGACGACGATGGCGTCCTTCGGCAGCTTGTCGGCGCCATCGAGCTGTGGCCGGCCGATCAGCTCGCGCAGCAGGCGGTTGGCGAGGTCGTCGAGGTCGTGCAGCCGCTCGCGCAGATAGGGGTCGGTGGAGCGCAGCATGCGGGCGCGGGTGTCGGACTGCACGCGCTCGACCGCGGCTTCCGCGGTCAGGCCGTTGCGGACCGCGTCCTCCATCTTGCGCGCCCAGCCGCGGTCGCGGGCGAACATGCGGTAGGTCTCGAGCACGTCGCGGTGCTCGCCGTCGGTGACATCGCGGCGGGCGAGCATGTCGTCGACCGACAGGCGCAGCTTGTCGAGGGACGTGGCGAGCCGGCCGAGCTCATGGTCGACGTCCTCACCGATGAGGTCGGTGACGACGACGCGCGGCTCGTGCAGCACGACGTAGCCGAGGCCGACACCGTCCGACAGCACGGTGCCATGCAGGCGCATCGGCCGGCGCAAGTCGAGCGGCGCACCCGGGCGGGCGATCGTCTCGAAGCCGCCGGCGGCGAACATTTCGGCGATCACCATCGCCGTCGTCTGCAGCGCCTCGACCTCTTCCTCGCTGTAGGTGCGGCGGGCGCGGTTCTGCACCACCAGCACGCCGAGGATGCGGCCGGCACGCAGCACCGGCACGCCAAGGAAGCCGTTGTAGACCTCCTCGCCCGTCTCCGGCCGGTAGGCAAAGGCGGGGTGCGAGCGGGCGTCGGAGAGGTTGAGCGCGATCGCCTCGGCGGCGATCAGGCCGACGAGGCCTTCCCGGACGCGCAACGTCGTCTGGTGGACGGCGCTGCGGTTGAGGCCTTCGGTGGCGAACAGCTCGAGGACGTCGTCGGCGCGAAGGATGTAGACCGAGCAGACCTCGGCCACCATGTTGGCGGCGATCAGGACGACGATCTTGTCGAGCCGCTCCTGCGCGCCGATGGGCTCGGCCATCGCCTCGCGCAGGCGGCGCAACAACAGGCGCGGTCCGGCTGGTGAGCCACGCATCGCGCCCTTCATCTCCCGCGCTCGACGGTTGCGGATCGGCGCGGGCCTTCCGGCGACCGGCCGGCGGCCGCGCCGCGCGGCGACCCGCAGCCCGCGCGGGCGTGCGCGGTCAGGCCGCGTCTAGCCCGTATAGCGAATGCAAAGTCCGCACCGCAAGCTCGGCATAGGCCGCGTCGATCAGCACCGAGATCTTGATCTCGGAGGTGGTGATGGCGCGGATGTTGATGCCGCGCTCGGCGAGGCCGCGGAAACAGGCGGCGGCGACGCCGGCGTGGCTGCGCATGCCGATGCCGATCACCGACACCTTGACGACGTTGATCGCCCCTTCGATCTCGGCGTAGCCGATCGCCTCGCGGGCGGTCTCGATCACCTTGCGGGCGCGGTCATAGTCGGCCGCCGGCACGGTGAAGGTGATGTCGGTCGTGCGGCCGTCGCCGGCGACGTTCTGCACGATCATGTCGACGTTGATGTTCGCTTCCGCGAGCGGCACGAACACGGCGGCGGCGACGCCCGGCTTGTCGGCGACGCGCCGGATCGAGATCTGCGCCTCGTCCTTCGAGTAGGCGATGCCGGTGACGACCTGATTCTCCAAGATCTCCTCCTCGCCGCAAATCAGCGTCCCGGGGGGAAGGTTACCTTCGCCGACCTGCGGGGCGTTCGGGTCGTCGAAACTCGAGCGGACGAACGTGCGCACGCCATGCACCATGGCGAGCTCGACCGAGCGGACCTGCAGCACCTTGGCGCCCTGCGAGGCCATCTCCAGCATCTCCTCGTAGGAGACGCGGGCGAGGCGGCGCGCGCGCGGCACGACGCGCGGGTCGGTGGTGTAGACGCCGTCGACGTCGGTGTAGATGTCGCAGCGGTCGGCGCCGATCGCGGCGGCGAGCGCCACGGCGCTGGTGTCGGAGCCGCCGCGGCCGAGGGTGGCGATGCGGTTGTCGGGGGCGATGCCCTGGAAGCCGGCGACCACGGCCACCTGGCCCTGGGCGATGCGCTCCTTCAGGAGCTCGCAGGAAATGCCGGTGATGCGGGCGGCGCCGTGGGCGGCGTCGGTGAGGATCGCCACCTGCCAGCCCTGCCAGGAGCGGGCGTTGACGCCGATCGACTGCAGCACGATCGCGAGCAGCCCGGACGTCACCTGTTCGCCGGCAGACACCACGGCGTCGTATTCGCGGGCATCGTGCAGCAGCGAGGCCTCGCGGCACCAGCCGACGAGCTTGTTCGTCTCGCCCGCCATCGCCGAGACGACGACGGCAACCTCGTTGCCGGCGTCGACCTCGCGCTTGACGTGCGCGGCGACGTTGCGGATGCGGTCGAGATCGGCGACGGACGTGCCGCCGAACTTCATGACGAGACGGGCCATTCGAGAGGCTCTGTAGCGGCCGGAGGGTCGGCGGCTGTCGTTGGACCCGGCGCACCGTGGAAGCGGTCCGCCGGGCCGGCGGGATCGGCGGCGGGTGATACAGGAAAGGTCGCGCTCCCGCAACGGCATGGCCGCCGATCGGAGTGGTTCCAGGGCGTCGCCGGGGCGCGCGGCGGCGCGGCGGGTCGACGCGCGCCGGCAGCATCCGCCTCGTGTATGGTCGGGCTTCCTCCGCACTCCCGAGTCGACGCCCGCCATGACCGATCCTTCGACCGCCGACGGCGCCCCGGTGCCGCTGGCCATGCCCTTCGCCGTCGCCGATGGCATCCTGCGCCTGAAGATTCCGGTTCCGATCAAGGAGCTCGAGTTCGTCAACGCCTACGCGCTCGACGACGGCGACGGCTGGACACTGGTCGACGTCGGTTTCGGCGACGGTCCGACACGGGCGCTGTGGACCGAGTTGCTCGCCCGCGGCCCGCTCGCCGGGCGGCCGATCCGGCGCATCGTCGTGACGCACTACCACCCCGACCACTACGGCGCCGCCGGCTGGCTCTCGCGCACCGTCGACGCGCCGATCCTGATGCTGCCGGAGGGCCATGCGCTCGCAGCGCGCCTAGCCCGTACCGATCCCGCCGAGGCCTCGGAGGCGGCGGCCCGCCACTACCGGCGCTGCGGCTTCACCGCCGACGAAGCGGCGGAGATGGCCCATAACGGCCGCGGCCTCAGCCGCACTTATCCGGACCTCGCCGAGAGCGTCGTGCCACTCGACCCCGCCGTGCCGCTTCGCGCCGGCGGAAGCGACTGGACGGTGATCGAGACCGCCGGCCACTCCCCCCACCACGCCTGCCTGTGGTCGGCCGAGCGCGACCTCCTGCTCGTCGGCGACCAGATCCTGCCGAAGATCAGCCCGAACGTCGGCGTCGCCTGGTGGAGCCCGGAGCTCGACGGCGTCGGCGCCTTCCTCGAGGCGAACGCCCGGCTGGTCGCGACGGTCGGCGATCCGCTGGTGCTGCCGGGCCACAACGAGCCGTTCCGTGGGCTCGCCGCGCGGGCGGGCGAGATCGCCGGCCAGCACGAACAGCGCCTCGCCGCCGCCGTCGGCGCGGCCGAGGCGCCGGTGCGGGTGCGCGACGTGCTGCCCTTCCTGTTCAAGCGCCCGCTCGCGGGCTTCCACCTGCTGCTCGCCACCGGCGAGGCACTGTCGCACCTCAATCACCTCGTCGCGACGGAGCGGCTCGTGCGCGTCGAGGCGGACGGCGTCTGGCGCTTCCAGCAGGCCTGACGGCCGGATCGCCGGGGATCAGGTGGACGGGGCAGCCGCGGTGCGGGCCTGCGCCCACGCCACGAAGTCCGGAAAGGGCAGCGGCCGGGCGAAGTGGTAGCCCTGGCCGTAGGTGCAGCCCATCTGCCGGAGCGTCGCTGCCGCCGCCGCGTCCTCTATGCCCTCTGCCACCGCGGCGATGCCGAGCTCGTCGGCGAGCCTGAGGATCGTCTGGATGATGCGCGCGTTGACGCGGCTGTCGGCGAGCGCCAGCACGAACGAGCGGTCGATCTTCAGGGTCGTGATCGGCAGTGTCGCGAGGTAGCTGAGGCTCGAATAGCCGGTGCCGAAGTCGTCGATGGCGACGCCGAGGCCGCGCGCCCGCAGGTCGTTGAGAATCTTCGCCGCCCCGTCCGGGTTGGCCATCAGCATGCTCTCGGTGATCTCGAGCTTGACGCTCGCCGGCGAGATACCGGCGTCGGCGACGGCGTCACCCACCGTCGTGGCGAACTGCGGGCGGGCGAGATCTCGACCCGAGACGTTGACGGTGACGAAGAAGCCGCCCGACGCCCCGCCCGCGGCTCCGGCGAGGGCGTCGCGGCGGCCGATCGCCTCCGCGACGCACCAGTCGGTGAGCCGCTCGATCAGGCCGCTCGCCTCGGCAGCGGGGATGAAATCGCCCGGCGGCACGAGGCCGCGCTTGGGGTGGCGCCAGCGCGCCAGCCCCTCGCAGCCGGCGAGCGTACCGTCGGCGAGGCGGACGATCGGCTGGTAGAAAAGCTCGAACTCGCCCGCCGTGAGCCCGCGGTCGATCTCGCGTTCGAGCTCGATCATCTCGAAGGCGGCGCCGAGCTCGCCGCCTCGCGCCGTCGTCGCGATCCGCGGCGTATCGGTCTCGGCCACGGCCTCGCGGAAGCGCTCGGTCGCGAGCTTCAGGCAGAGGCGCAGGACGGGATCGGCGTCAGCGATGCGGCGCTCGATCTGATCGGCGGTGATCGGCACGAGCTCGCTGGCGACGGTGGCGCGCGCGCCGGCCGTGCGCGGGCGACGGTCGAGCGCCGACATCTCGCCGAGGAGGTCGCCGGGCCCGAGGTTCGCCACTACCTGCTCGCAGTCGTCGCGGAAGCGGAAGACCTCGATGCTTCCCGACTTGATCAGGAAGGCGGCGTTGCCCTCGTCCCCCTCGTTGAAGAGCATCGCGCCGGCGGGCAGGAAGAGATTGTCGGGATAGGGCGCGCTGAACACGGGGAAGCTCCGTCGGAAGGCGAGGCGACCGATTGTACAGCACCGGACGCGCCGGCGTCGGTGGTTCCTGCCTGCACCGGTTCCTGCCTGCCGCCGGCGCCTACAGCGATGCGGCGCTCGCGAGCGTGGCGCGCTTCTCGATGCAGTAGTAGCCGGAGATGCGGGAGATCACGCCGGTGCGGCGGAAGTCGTTGAGGATGCGGCTGACGTTCTCGCGCGCGCCGCCGGCCATCGAGGCGATCTCCGCCTGCGAGACCTTGTAGTGGATGAGTGTGCGGTCTGGATCGACGGGCCGCCCGAAGCTGTCGGCGAGCTGGAGCAGCGCCTGCGCCACCCGCCCCGGCAGCGGCAGGAAGCTGCGCGCCGCCAGCACGTCGTTGGCGTGGCGCAGCCGGCTGCCGACGATGCGCAGCATGTGGCGGTAGATCTCTGGCGTCTCGCTCGCCAGCCGGTCGAAGGCGACGCGCTCCATGAAGGCGAGCGTCGAGTCCTTCAGGGCCACCACCGTCGCCGAGCGCGGCCTGCCGTCGAACAGGGCGAGTTCACCGAACACCGCGCCGGAGCCGAGCACGGCGAGGAGCTGCTCGTCGCCATCGGCCGACAAGAGGATAACTTTCAAGGAGCCGTCGAGGACGGTGTAGAGGCCGTCGCCCGGGTCGCCGGCCGAGAACAGCACCTTGCCCTGCGGCACCGTCACGACGCGGGCGAGTGCTGCGAGGCGCGCGGCGAGCGTGCCCGACAGGCCTTCGAGCGAGAAGCTCGCATCGAGAAAGCGCTCGTCCACCGGCATGTCCGCCTCCATCCCGTCGCGGCGCGGAGTATACGGAAAGTTGCCCGGCCTGCCTCAGAAAAGTCAGGGCGCGAGCGGGTCGCCGACGGGGTCGGAAACGCGGAACAGCGCGTAGCGGGCGACCGTCGCGTTGTCGGCGCGACGCGTCACCGTGCCGAGCGGCTCGACGAAGCGGAAGCGGGCGGTGAGGCGCTCGGTCTCGCCGGCGCGCTCGCGCAGGACGAGCAGCCCCGGCCGGGCGAGAAGGTCGGCGGACGGCGGCGGGGCGGCGGCGTAGCGCAGCCTTTCGTCGAGCTGCACCACCGGCACGTCCTTGAGTTCCCACGACAGCATCGCAGTCGGGCCATAGGCGCCGGTGGCGATCCAGGCCGCCCCCACTTCCACCCGCTTCGCCTCGATCTCGGCGGCGGCTGCGTCCCAGCCGCGATAGCGCCGAGCCGGATCCAGGCCGGCGAGGCCGAAGCCGGAGGGGTGCATCAGGAGCAGGAAGGCGACGAGGCCGGTGGCGATGCCGACCGGCGCCACCCACGCCCTGAGCGCCGAGAGCATGCGGCCTGTTCGGCCCGACAGGTCGCCGGTGCGCGCGGCGGCGGCGGCGGCGATCAGCGCGAAGGCCGGATAAAGCGGCGCCGGCCAGTTCGCCTGCACGCGGTCGTGCAGGGCATGGACGAGAAGGTAGAGGGCGAAGGGGATGCTGGAGAGGACCAGCAGCGACCGGCCCGCCTCCCCTGCCCCGTCGGCTTCGGCTGAGCCGCCCGAGGCCGTCCGCCGTCGTCCCGCGAGCCACAGGCCGGCGACGACGAAGGGCACCATCAGCGGCCCGAGAAGTCCGATCTGCCCGCCGAGGAGCTCCGGCAGGTAGGCGAGCGTCCACTCGGAGGCCGCGGCCCGCCCGAACTGCTTCTCGAACGAGGCCCAGTCATGGGCGGCGTTCCAGGCGATGACCGGCGCAAACAGCAGCACCGCGAGGAGGCCGCCGGCCCACAGCCACGGATCGGCGAGCCAGCGCCGCCGCTCGGCCGAGACGACGAGCCACAGCACGAGGCCGGCGCCGAGGAACAGCGTCGAGTACTTCGACTGCAGGCCGAGGCCGGCGAACAGGCCGACGGCCAGCCACCAGCGACCGTCGCCGGAGCGCACCTTCTCCAGCACCGCCCAGAGCGCCAGCCCCCAGAACAGCGTCGCCGGCTGGTCGGGGGTGGCGACGACGCTGCCGATGCCGACGAGCAGCGTCGCGTTGAACCAGATGACCGCTCTCGCGGCGGTGGCGGCGTCGCCCGCGACGATCAGCGCCGAGCGCCACAGCGCCAGCGAGCCCACCATCACCGACAACACGGACACGAGCCGCACGCCGAGCGCGGTGTCGCCCGCCACCGCCATGCCGCCGGCCATCCACCAGGCGACCATCGGCGGGTGGTCGAGATAGCCGAAGGCAGGATGGAGCGCCCAGAGGCGGTAGTAGGCTTCGTCCTCGGTGAGCGGCGCGTAACCGGCGACGGCGAGGCGGACGAGAGTGAGCGCTGCGACGACCGCTGCTGCGCCGACGGCCGAGCCGAAGAAGCGGCCCGCGCGCGTCACCTGACGCGCCACGTGACGACGGCGCTCGCCCCGTAGTTCCACACCGCGCCCACGAGCGCCCCGGCGATGCCGGCGACCCACCAGCCGGGATCCATGCCGTAGACCCACTTGGCGACGCCGACATTGGCGAGCACGCCGATGCCGCAGACGGCATAGAAGCTGAGGAGCCCGCGCACCGCCCGCCACCCCTTCAGCCGGCGGTCGCGGTAGGTCAGGTGGTTGTTGAGGAAGAAGTTGGTCGTCATGGCGATGAAGGTCGCCGCTGTCTGGGCGGCAGCGAAGCCGACATCGAGCGCGAGCAGGGCGCGCAGGCAGCCGAGGTGGACGACAACACCCGACAGCCCGACGAGCGCGAACAGTACGAAGCGCACCGAAACCATGCCGCCGAGAAGCTTCGACACGATGAGACCCGCGAATTCGAACACCACCAGCGCATCGAGCTTGCTCTCGCCGGCCCCGCGCTCCCGGAACACGTAGCCGAACTCCGCGATACGCGGTCGGCGTTCCATCGACACGATGATGTCGAGCAGGATCTTGAAGCCCTGGGTGGAGAGCTGGTCGGCCACCGCCTCCACCGCATCCCGGCGCAACATGAAGAAGCCGCTCATCGGGTCGGTGAGGCGGACGCGCAGGAGCATCCGCGCGAGCGTGTTGGCGACAGTCGAGACGGTGCGACGCTGCGACGACAGGCCGTCGGTGGCGGACCCTTCCGCGAACCGGCTGCCGACGGCGATGTCGGCCTCCCCCGAGCGCACCGCCGACAGCATCAGTGGCAGCAGCGCCTCGTCGTGCTGCAGGTCGGCGTCCATGACGGCCACGATCGGTGCGGAACTCGCCAGCATCCCCTCGATGCAGGCGCCGGCGAGGCCGCGGCGGCCCACGCGGCGGATGCAGTGGACGCGCGGATCGACGTCGGCGATCTCCTTGGCGAGCGCCGCGGTGCCGTCCGGGCTGTCGTCGTCGACGACGATCACCTCCCAGTCGACACCCTCGAGGGCGCGGCCGACGCGGGCGATCGCCTCGGCGATGTTGCCGCGCTCGTTGTAGGTCGGCAGCACCACCGTCACTTCCGGGGCGGCGCGGTGCGGCAGCGGCGCGCCGGCCGGGCTCAGACGGTGCGGGATGGGGGCGTCGTTCACGGAGGCTCGATCGGTCGCGCCCGCAGGGCTGTCACGGGCGAGCGGCAAACTAGGCAAGCGGCGGCGGTTTGCAAGCGGGCTTGCAGGCAGCGCGTCCGTGTCTCCCTCAGCGGACACCCACGCCCGACGCGAGCAGGCCGGCATAGATCGCCATCGACAGGGCATAGAGCACCATCACCACGGCGTAGCCGGCAAGCCGCTGCCGCCGGCCCGCAGCCGGCGCGAGCCACCAGCGGAAGCGGCGCGCCGCCGCCGGCACCGCCCACCAGCCGAGGATCTGCGAGGCGAAGAGGTTGCCGAGGAAGAGCGCCAGCCACGGCGGCACGCCCACGTCGGCGACTGGTCCGGCGAGCACGAGGTTCCACAGCGCCACCACCGGATAGAGCACGAGCAGCACGATGAGGTTGGTGCGCAGGATAGCGAAATTGTCCCGGCCGCCCGCCTCGCCCTCCCGGAACCAGAAGCCGAAGCCGTAGCTGTTGCGGCGGTACTGCATCCGCTCGATGAAGCGCTGCCCCTCGGCGAGCACGGCCGTTCGCTCAGGCGAGGCGAGCCAGCGGTCGAGGTCGGCGTCGGTGGCGTAGGAGACGACCACCACCCAGTCGTCGTGGAGGCCCGGCTTCGGCGCCTCGATCTTGTGGCGCAGGAAGCCCGCAAAGGCGGTCTCGGCGTCCTGGATGCGCCGCTGCCAGGCCTCGAACTCAGCCGCGTCGGCGGGATCGATCGTGTAGGTGAAGACGACGGAGACGGCCGCGTCGTGCTCGCCGCCGGCATCGGGAAAGAGGCGCGTCTCCTCCGGCCCGATGAGGTCGCGGCGGATCTCGGCGAGGAGCCGCGCGCGTTCGGGCGAATCGAGCCAGGCGCGCGCAGCGGCGAGCGTCTCGAACCTCTGGATAACCAGCCAGTCGAGCTGGTGGGGCGGCGCCGGCGGCACCAGTTCCTGGCGCAGGAAGCCCGGCACGCTGCGCAACTGCTCACTGACCTTCGCCTGCCAGCGCGTGAACTCGGCATAGGCCTCGTCCGCCACACGCCGGCGCACGACGAGGGCGATACGCCCGCCCGGCCCCTGTTCCGCCATCCGCCCCGCTCCCCTGCCCCGCCGCGGCGACGCGCGCCACGCCATGAGCATCGCGGCGCGGGTGGTCCGCGTCCAGCGGCAGCGGCCTCACTCTACGACCGCCGGGCCGTCGCCGTCGGCGGGGTTCGCAATCGGGGCACGCGGGTATATGAGCGAGGCTCCCGCCCGCCCTTCCGCCCGAGGATCCGCCATGACCACCCCCGCTTCCGGCCCCGCTGCGGGTCTGTTGCAGCCGGTCGCTGCGGGCATGCTCGCGGCCTTCGTCGGCTTCGGCTCGTCGTTCGCGGTGATCGTCGCCGGCCTCTCGGCGATGGGCGCGAGCCCCGACGAGGCGGCCTCGGGCCTCACCATGCTGACGATCGGCATGGGTGTCGCCGGCATGGCGCTGAGCGCGTGGACGAAGATGCCGATCTCGGTCGCCTGGTCGACGCCGGGCGGCGCGCTGCTCGCCACCACGGCGGCGGTCGAAGGCGGCTTTCCGGCCGTCGTCGGCGCCTTCCTCGTCACCGGCCTGCTGCTCGTCGCCGCCGGCTCGTGGAAACCGTTCGGCCGGCTCGTCGCGGCGATTCCCGGCCCCCTCGCCGGCGCCATGCTCGCCGGCATCCTGCTGCCCTTGGTGCTGGCGCCGTTCCAGGCGGTGGGCGAGATCCCGCTACTGATGCTGCCGGTGATGCTGGTCTGGCTGATCGTCGGGCGCTTCTGGCGCCTCTATGCCGTGCCGGCGGCGCTCATCGCGGCGATCGTCGCGCTGGCGCTCGATCCCGGCGCGCTCGCCGGCCCCATCCCCGACCTGTCGCCGACCTTCGTGCTGGTGACGCCGACCTTCACCCTGGACGCCCTCATCGGCGTGGCACTGCCCCTGTTCCTGGTGACGATGGCCTCCCAGAACATCCCCGGCCTCGCCGTCCTCGCCACCTACGGCTACCGACCCCACCCCGGCCCGCTGATCGCCTGGACCGGCGTCGCGTCGGTGCTGGTCGCCCCGTTCGGCGCGCTGTCGATCAACCTCGCGGCGATCACCGCGGCGCTCTGCGCCGGGCCCGACGCCCACCCGCTTCCAGAGCGGCGCTGGATAGCAGCCTTCGCCGCCGGCTGCGCCTACGTGCCGATCGGCCTCGCCGCCACCGCCGCCGTGGTGCTCGTCTCGCTGGCGCCGCCGCTGCTCATCCAGGGCGTCGCCGGGCTGGCGCTGCTTGGCGCCTTCGCCGCCGCAATCCTGAAGGGTCTGGAGAGCGAGCCGGACCGCATCGCCGCCCTCGTCACCTTCCTGCTCGCCGGCTCCGGCCTCGCCTTCCTCGGCATCGGCTCCGCCTTCTGGGGCCTCGTCGCCGGCCTCGCCGTCTCCGCCCTGCACGGCAGGTTGTGGAGGCGCGGGGGGTAGCTGCGGACGGCAGTGGATATCATTGTCCGTTCGAGAGAACCTGCTTCCGCAAGTGCCACATGTCCTGCCGCCAGTCTCGGACGCCGGACGTGGGCGTCGAGAAGAGACGGAGGACCGCTTGAGCCGCTCTCGCCTCGAACGCATGCGGGCCAACCCGGCCGGCGACTGGACGATCGAGGACGTCAAGGCCATATGCCGAGAGAACGAGGTGCTTTGCGAGCCCGCGCGGGGCGGCAGTTCCCACTACAAGGTCGCGCACCCGAACATTGCCGAGAAACTGACCGTGCCCTACAAGAGGCCGATCAAGGCCATCTAAATCCGAAAGCTCGTCGCGTTTATCGACGCTGTCAGGAGGGGCCGATGACCTCGCTCGTATATCCGGTGACGATCGAGCCACTGTCCGAGGCTGACGGCGGCGGCTTCGTCGCGTTCGTGCCCGATCTTCCCGGCTGCATGTCGGATGGCACGACGCCCGAAGAGGCGCTCGCCAATGTCCAGGACGCAATCGCGACCTGGATCGAAGCCGCCCGAGACGTGGGCCATCCAGTGCCGTCACCGACGAGGCACGTCGTCGCCGCGGAGTGAGCAATCTATCCTCCCCAGCGTGATCCGGCCGCAATTGGCCGGCCCTTAGCCGGGCCTGGCCGTCGTCCTCTACTCGACAGCAGTCGCGCGACCGCATTCCGTCACTGCATATCGTGAGCCTTCGGCATCTTGCCGCCGCCCGCTTCATCGTCTATCGACGATGGCCGATCACCCGCGGGATTTCCCACCGATGCGCTATCCGGCGACCGACCTCGATTCCGCCGGGCTGCTGAAGGCGCTCGCCCATCCGGCGCGGCTTGCGATCATCGAGGCGATCGGGGCGGCGGGCGGGTGCTGCTGCGGTGACATCGTCCGCCGGCTGCCGCTCGCGCAGTCGACGGTGTCGCAGCACCTGAAGATCCTGAAGGAGTCCGGGCTCATCCAGGGCGTCATCGAGGGGCCGCGCGCCAACTACTCGATCGACCGCGCAAGGGCGCTGGCGGCAGCGACCATGCTGCGCGGCCTCGCCGGCCAGATCGAGGCGGGCGTCGCCGGCTGCTGCCGGACCAACGAGACCACAAAGCAGGCCGATCTCGACATCCGGGAAACGGTCTGAGCCAGGGACAACGACGACCATGCAAGCTCCGAAGCCGCGCGTCCGCGGCCGCGTTTCCGCCGACCGGGGGCAGACCCTCGCCGCGCTGGCGAACCTGTGGCCCTACATGTGGCCGGAGGGGCGGCCGGACCTGAAGGTGCGGGTCGTCGCGGCGATCTTCGCGCTGGTGGTGGCGAAGGTCATCACGGTGCTCGTGCCCTACACCTACAAGTGGGCGACGGATTCCCTCGTCAGCGACGAGACCTCGCGGGCAGCCGCGGTCGGCGCCATGCTGTGGGTGCCGATCATGCTGGTGCTCGCCTATGGCGGCGGCCGCGTGCTGGCGATGGGCTTCAACCAATTGCGCGACGCGCTGTTCGCCCGCGTCGGCCAGCACGCCGTGCGCACCCTCGCTAACGAGACCTTCTCCCACCTGCACGCCCTGTCGCTGCGCTTCCACGTGCAGCGGCGCACTGGCGCGCTGTCGCGCGTCATCGAGCGCGGCACCAAGGGCATCGAGACGGTGGTGCGCTTCGCCATTCTCAACTCGATGCCGACGTTGCTCGAGTTCGTGCTGACGGCGATCGTCATCTGGTACCAGTTCAACGTCTGGTATGTGGGCGTCGTTGCCGCCACCCTGTGGCTCTACATGTGGTTCACCGTGGCGATGTCGAACTGGCGCATCGCCATCGTCCGCCAGATGAACGACAGCGACAACGAGGCGAGCGGCAAGGCGGTCGACTCCCTCCTCAACTTCGAGACCGTCAAGGTCTTCGGCAACGAGCGCCTGGAGAGCGAGCGCTTCGACAAGTCGATGGCGCGCTACGAGCAGTCGGCGATCAAGACCTGGACGTCGCTCGCCTGGCTGAACCAGGGCCAGACGGTGATCTTCACCATCGGCATGGTCTCGTGCATGGGGCTGTCGGCGTTTGCGGTGGCGCGCGGCGACCAGACCGTCGGCGACTTCGTGATGATCAACGCGCTGATGATGCAGCTGTCGATCCCGCTGAATTTCATCGGCTTCGTCTACCGCGAGATCCGCCAGGGCCTCGCCGACATCGAGGCGATGTTCAACCTGCTCGGCGTGCCGCCGGAGGTCTCCGACAAGGACGGTGCCGCACCGATCGTCGTCGGGCGCGGCGAGATCCGCTTCGAGAACGTCGCCTTCCACTACGACGCCGACCGCGAGATCCTGAAGGGCGTCGACTTCGTCGTGCCCGCGGGCCGCACGGTGGCGATCGTCGGCCCCTCCGGTGCCGGCAAGTCGACCATCGCCCGCCTGCTCTACCGCTTCTACGACGTCACCGGCGGACGCATCCTGATCGATGGCCAGGACATCCGCGACGTCACCCAGGAGAGCCTCCGGCGGATGATCGGCATCGTCCCGCAGGACACCGTGCTGTTCAACGACTCGATCGCCTACAACATCCGCTACGGCCGTCCCGCGGCGAGCGAGGAGGAGGTGCGCCAGGCGGCGCAACTCGCCCAGATCGCCGGCTTCGTCGAGACGCTGCCGAAGGGCTACGACACCGAGGTGGGCGAGCGCGGGCTGAAGCTGTCGGGCGGCGAGAAGCAGCGTGTCGCGATCGCCCGCACCATCCTGAAGGCGCCGCCGATCCTGGTGCTCGACGAGGCCACCTCGGCGCTCGACACCCGCACCGAGCAGGAGATCCAGACCGCCCTCGACCAGGTCTCGGCGAACCGCACCACCGTCGTCGTCGCGCACCGGCTGTCGACGGTGGTGAACGCCGACGAGATCCTCGTGCTCGAGCAGGGCCGCGTCGTCGAGCGCGGCACCCATGCCGGGCTGATCGCCGCCGACGGCCTCTATGCGGTGATGTGGCGCCGCCAGCAGGAGGCGCGCGAGGCCGGCGAGCCGGACGCGGACGATGCCAACGACGGGGAACGCGTCACGGGCTCGTCGGACGCCGCGGATCTGGCCCTGACCAAGCCGGAAGCCGTCGGCTGAACCGGGCGCGACGCGGCGCGGAGTGGCCTCCGTCGCCGCGGCCCCTGTCGCCCTCCTCAGCGCGGGATGACGAACACCTGGCCGGGATAGATCAGGTCCGGATTGCGGATCTGCTTGCGGTTGGCGCGGTAGATGGCGGTGTAGCGCACGCCCCGGCGCTTGCCGTAGTAGCGCTCCGCCAGCGTCCACAGGTCGTCACCCTTGCGGATGCGGATCTTCCGCATGCCGGCCCCCGCCGCAGCGTCGGCGCGGGCAGCCGTGGTCCCGGCGGCGGCTGCGGGGGCGGCCGGCTCGGGCGCCGCGGCGATCATCGCCGTCTCGGCGACCGTGGGCGGCGGCAGGACGACGGCCGGCGTCTCCGGCGTCGCCGGCGCATCGGCGATCTCGGCCGCCGACAGCACCTCGAAGGGCACCGCCGAGCGCGCCATCACCGTGCCGGTGGCGGGGTCGACCTGGTCGGCACGCACGGTGTGGTCGCCCGGCCCGACGGTATGCGGACCGGTGAACGTCCAGCGGCCGGCCGCGTCCGCCACCGCCTCGCCGACCGGCGCGTCGTTGACGTAGAGCCGCACCGTCGCACCCGGCAGGCTGGCGCCGGTGACGGTGACGGTGTCGCCGTCCTTCTCCACCATCCCGACCGCCAGGGCGGCCGCCGCGGGCGTTTCCGGCGCGGCAGCAACGGCAGGCTCAGCCGGGGCGGGCTGGGAGGCCGTGGCGGCAGGTTGTGACGGGGCAGCGGCCTGCGACGTGGCGGCGTTACCGCCGGTGGCGAACGGCTGCGCCCACGTCGGCGGCGGGGCGGCGCTCCCGGGCGCGGCGGCGACCGCGGCGGGTGCCGCTCCAGCGACCGCACCCGCGGTGGCGGCAGGCGCGGCGGAACCGCCGGATGCGGCGTCGGCCGTCGCGGCCGCTGGTGCACCGGACGCGGCGGCGACGGCGGCCGGCGCCTCCGGCTGCTGCAACACCTTCGTCGGCGCATCCGGCGACATCAGCGCCACCATCGGCGGTTCGCTCTTGCCCTGCGGGATCGACACGGCGATGCGGTCGACCGACTCGACCTGGCGGGACCCATCGGGCGTCGCCCCGACGATGGTGACGACATATTCGCCCGGCCCCAGCGGCTCCTCGAGGGTGATCACCCATTCGCCGCTGTCATTGGCGCGCGTGCGGCCGATTTCCTTGCCGTTGGCGAACAGCGCGATGACCATGCCCGGCTCGGACCGGCCGGCCATGACCGCATCGCCGCCCGGCTCGACCCGGACGACGTCGAAGGTGGGCGCTCCCGTCGGCGGCGCGGCCTCGCCCGCGACGGTCGGCACGACGGGCTCGGGCTGCGAGATCGTCTCCGGCGCGGCAGCCGTGGCGGGCGGTGCGGGAGCCGTGTCGTTGGACGCGGCGGTGCCGGCGGGCGCGGCGCCGTCGGCGGCCGTGTCCGCCGGAGTGGAACCGGTGCCGGTGGCGGATGTCGAGGCGGAGGAGCCGGCGGTCGCGGCGGTGTCGGCCGCGCCTTCGGTCGCCGGGGTCGCGGGGGCAGACAGCGCATCTGCGGGCGAGGCCGCCGATGAAGACGTGTCGGAAGTCGAGGCGGCGGGCGCGCTCTCCGCCGTGGCCGACGGCGCCTCCGCGGCGGGCGCGGTCGCGGCGGCCTCGCGCTCCGCCGTCTGGCGCTGGTGCTCGCCATAGAGCAGGTAGCCGCCACCGCCGACGACGACGAGGAGCAGGACGATGCCGAGGAGCCGGCGCGAGGTGCCCATACCGATGTTCCCGCCAGGACCGGAGGACGCCACACGGCGCGGCAGCCATCTCCGGCCAGCCACTGAGACTGTGCGGCGCCGACCGACCCCCGTCGCGCCCTCCCGGCGAAGCGGCGGCGCGAGTCGCGGCGGCATCCGCTGTCTTTCCGTTATACGCGATGCACGGGCACAGCAAGTTAACGCGGCGGCTGCCGCGAAGATCGTGGCAGTAGTGTGACGACGGCGACACGAGCCGGCGCCCGCCGCGCGGCCGGCGCGCGCCGGGTGACGTCACCGGCGCGCGCAACGCGACGCGGACGCGAGCGTTGCGAGGCGGCGGCCGATCCGCTATGAGAGCCTTCAGCCGTCGACGCGCCTCCTGGGGCGCCGTCGCGCAGGCACCCGTAGCTCAGCTGGATAGAGCGTTGCCCTCCGAAGGCAAAGGTCACACGTTCGAATCGTGTCGGGTGCGCCATATTTTTCAATCACTTGCGATCTCCCTTTACGATGCCACACCGCGACAGGAAGCATATAGGAAGCAGCCTACAGCGAGCTTCTATATGGGCTGCTACAAATGCCTGAATTGAGCCAAGAAGACATACGACTGGCAATCGGCCGCGGTGATATCGGGGGAGTTTCGCTTGATACCTCAATCTTCTACAAATACAATCTAAGATTAACTAGCAAGGGCTTGCTGAGTTTTCGTCAGTTTACTGGGACGAGGACCCGATTTGTTGTAGCCGATACAGTGGAGTTTGAGGTCAGAAAGGGTCTAACTGCGTCAGTAGCGCGGGCTTTTCAAGATTTCTTTGACGCATCTAAGAAGCTAGAGCAATTTGTTGACTCGGGTATTGTTTTTTGTGAGATGCCTGACCCGGCTACCAAGGCAGATGAAATTTTCGATGAGTATGTTGCTGCTAGTGGACTGGAGATTCTAGGCGCTACTACGTATTGCTCAATATCCGACATTCAGAAAGCCTATTTTCAAACAACTCCGCCTTTTGCCAACAAGACAGGAAAGAAAGAGGAATTTCCTGACGCGATTGCTCTTAGTATTCTTGAAGGATGGGCTGAGTCTCAGCAGAAATATGTATTGGTTGCGTCAAACGATTCTGGCTGGATGGCTTATTGCAAGACATCAAAGTGGCTAGTTTCAGTGCAGAATGTCGGAACTATGTTAGATCTATTTAACCGAAGCGACGAATTTATCGTAGAAAAGGTAAGATCAATTTTAGGACAACCCCTAGGCGGCGATCTCGAGGGCATGGTTGAGTCTGCTATTGAAACATATGCGGAGCGGATTTCGCTCGATGTCGACGCAAGTTCACCATTGTACTTTGAGACCGAGGATTATGGCGCGGCAGCCACAGGTCACGATTTTTCAGATCCTCTACAAATAAAGATGCTTGAGGCAAGCAAAGATGAATTTACTGTATCAATCGCAATAACGATCCACCTTCGTACCGAAGTTCACGTTGAATTTCTCGCCAGAGACGAAGACGGGGCCTTCTCTCTTGGCTCAGACTCAGTAGAGCATGATTTTACTGTTCCAGCTGAATTACTACTAAGCGCCGACCGCCCCGGTCCAGAAGGAATTGAGTTCTTAACTTGCGAAGTAATTGGTCCGGGAGACGTTCACGTAGACTTAGGTTATCTTCATCCATTTCGTGATGAGTAAGGACTATAAAAACAACAGTCCGTCCGGCCGATCAGTTGTGTAGACGCTGACGCCGCTTTCACCCGCCGATGCGCGCCCCACCGCCATCGCCGCGGCAACGGCCACGTAGATCCGATCGCGGCTACGACCCTTGTGGAACATCCTGTTCCCGGCCTTGTCGGTCTCGACAGCGACGTTCTCGAAGCACCATCGCAGCAATGGATGGCCGCCGTGGCGAAAGCGGCGGCCGACCACGGCGCGCTCGAGCGCCATCACCGCCGGCGCCATCGTCACCCACCCCTGCCGCAATTCAACGGCTGGGAAGCCATCCCGGGGCGCCCCGCCACCCGGCACCCATCGCCCCATTCGCCTCTCCTCAACACATGTCCGGCTATCGTCCCCGCCGTCCGCCACCGGAGGCCCGCGTTGGAAACGTCCCTGTATGAGCCCGTCAAGCGCTTCCTCGAAGGGCTCGGCTACACCGTCAAGGGCGAGATCGGTCCCTGTGACCTGGTCGGGCTGCGGGGCGATGATCCGGCGGTGGTGGTGATCGGCGAGCTGAAGCTCGCGTTCAACCTCGAGCTCATCCTGCAGGGGGTCGATCGCGCGACCGCCGCGGACGAGATCTGGCTGGCGGCGCAGCTTTCCGTCAGAGGCAAGGGGCGGGAGAGTGATCCGCGCTATCGCAATCTCTGCCGGCGCCTCGGCTTCGGGTTGCTCGGGGTGTCGGCGTCCGGCCGCGTCGACATACTCGTGTCACCGGACGCGCCGATGCCGCGGAAGGCGACCGCGCGGCGCTCGCGGCTGGTGGAGGAGCACCGGCGGCGCCAGGGCGATCCCGTCGCCGGCGGCGGCACGCGCAAGCCGATCATGACGGCCTATCGCCAGCAGGCGCTCGCCTGCGCCGCCGCCATGGCGTCAGCGCCCAAGCGGCCGCGCGATCTCAAGCCCGCCTTCCCCGACGCCCAGAAGATCCTCCACCGCAATGTCTACGGCTGGTTCGAGCGGTCGGGGCGCGGGGTCTACGCGCTGACCGACACCGGGCGAAGCGCACTGGCTTCCTGGGCTCCCGGCTTGGCCACAGACCCGGTCGGCGAGGGCGAAGCCACGCGGGATGGGCCATAGGCAGGGGGCCGCGGACGCTC
>NZ_JAWDIR010000013.1:0-36952 GCF_046156265.1 Pseudoxanthobacter sp. M-2 | reverse complement strand
TCTAACGTAGCCGCTCATCTATGGCGGCTTGGGACTTCGCTCTCAAAAGCAAACATAGTATCTCCAAGTCATTCAGAAGGTGCTCTGGATCGCGGTCGACTGCGGTCCTAAGAGCGTCCTTCAGCCAGTCGCTCATGCCAGGATGGGCGAGCACCCACGCAATCTGCTTTTCGGCTTCTAGGAGAGGCTCAATGGGAGATTGCGAAGCGGCCATTCCACACTCCCTTCGTTCCCTTGGTCACGGGTTGCACTCCCCACATTGTCCCGGGTCCGCTGTCGCCGCCTTCACCGCGCGCTCTTCCCGGTAACCGCACCCCTCACAACTATAGACATCAGCTTTCAGCGCGAGCGTTGGGCCTCCGCACCATGAACATGGCAGGCCGGATAGCCGTTTGGTGATGGCAAATCCGGGTCGAGCGCAGATCGGGCACAGGCTCCGAAACCGGCGGACAAGGTCCAGCGTCGCGCGTTTGATGGTGCGCATTCGAGTGGGGTTGCGATGGGCGCGCATATCGGTCTCAACGAAGGCGGCGCCGCAGATCGCGATCACCTCCTCAATCGCCCTTTGCAGTTCGGCCCAATCGTCGATGTCCTTGATCAGCGCGCGCCCGGGCGTCGGCTGCTGATCGACGCAGCCCATGACGATCACCCCATGTCCGGGAAATCGCGCGCGTTCGGCGAACGCACTGGCGCCGGCCAGGTCCGTAACGACGGTGTGGCCAAAATTCGTCGACAGGCCCGCATAATGACCGATCAATTCGAGACCGCTGACGCGGTCCTTCATTACGACAATCTCGCGGGCAAGCGGGACGAAGGGAATTTGGGGATGTGGACCGAAGCTTCCCTCGCTTGCTATTGCAACACGTGTACTCGGGCCATGCTCGAAAGCCGCCGCGATCTTAGCTCGTGCGGCGTCAAGCTGCGAACCAGTCCGCGCGATCTCTCGCGTAAAGGTCCCGAAGCGGTCGGTATCGAAGGCCGATGGCACGAGGCAATCGAGGCCGAGCGCCTCCGCAAGCAAAGGGGCGATCACGCGTTCCTTGCCGTGCATCGTGGCGATCACCGTCCGTGCGCCCGCCAGATGGAATTGGTCGCCGCCGACCTGATCGGGAAGCGCGTGGGCGGGGGTGTCGCGGGAATCAGAGATCGGCATGGAGGCGCGACCCCGCGTCGATTCGGAAATGGCTATCCGCTGTGCTGTACATTTTTGGCGAAAGCTCCCTAGTTATCGGTTACTTTGAGGGTGCGGCCGAGCTCCAGAAGATGGAGGACACGATCCGCCAGCGCCTCGGCCGGCACGTCGTGAGAAGCGAGGCGCAGTTCCGGCGCCTCAGGCGTCTCGTAAGGCGCGTCGATGCCGGGGACATGCGTGATTTTTCCAGCCCGGGCCTTCGCATAAAGTCCCTTGGGGTCGCGCGCTTCCGCCACCGTCAGCGGCGCATCGACAAAGATCTCATAGAATGGATGGCTGCCGGCGATCTCACGGGCGAGCGCCCGGTCGCGCGCGTAGGGTGAGATCACGCAGACCAGCACGACAAGCCCGGCATCGGCCATCAGCTTGGCGACCTCGGCCATGCGGCGGATGTTCTCGACCCGATCCACCTCGGTGAAACCGAGATCGCGATTGAGCCCATGGCGGACATTGTCGCCGTCCAGCACAAACGGATGGAAGCCGGCGGCCATCAGCTTGCGGTCGACAATGTTCGCAATCGTCGACTTGCCAGCCCCCGACAGGCCGGTAAACCACAGGATCGCCGGACGCTGCCCCTTCGCTGCGGCGCGTGCATCGGGAGCAGTATCGAAGTCTTGCCAGGGGATATTGCCGGCACGCCGCAGCGCGAAGTCGATCATCCCGGCGCCAACCGTGGCATGGGTGATGCGATCGACCAGCACGAAGCCGCCCATTTCGCGATTTTCGGCATAAGGGTCGAAAGCCACGGGGCGATCGGCTGCGAAGTTCACCACCGAGAGGTCGTTCATTGCGAGCTGACGGGCAGCCAGATGCGCACGCGTGTTGATGTCGATCCGATGCTTTAGCGCTGTGATGCTCACCGGCACTTCGTCCGTGCCGAGCCGCATCAGGTACTGGCGGCCGGGGATCATGGGCGCCTCGCCCAACCACAGCAGATGCGCCTGACACTGATCCGCGACAATGGGCGGTTTATCGGCCGCAGCCAGCACGTCCCCACGGCTTACGTCCAGGTCGCGGTCGAGCACCAGCGTGACGGACTGCCCGGCGGTGGCCTGGGCGGGATCACGCTCCGGGATGATCCGAGCGACGACGGCACGCGCGCCGGAGCGGGCTACAAGCACCGAGTCTCCCGGGCGCACGCTACCGCTCGCAATCCACCCGGAGAAACCGCGGAAATCCTGGCCTGCACGACTGACCCACTGCACCGGCAGGCGGAACGATCCGATCTCAAACGCATCGTCGACGTTGACCGACTCCAGCCATCCGATGATCGTAGGGCCGTCGAACCAAGGCATCGCGGCCGAGCGGCCCAACACATTGTCGCCCTTGAGCGCCGAGACCGGGACGGCAACCGCATCGGTGAAGCCGAGTGCTTCGGCGAGGTCGGCAATCTCGGCAGCATGACGCGCGAACGCAGTGTGGTCGAAGCCAACCAGGTCCATCTTGTTCACCGCCACGGCGACGTGGCGGATGCCCATCAAGGCGAGGATATGAGCATGACGCCGCGTCTGGGTAAGGACGCCCTTGCGTGCGTCGATCAGCAGCAGGGCGGCATCCGCCTGCGATGCGCCAGTGGCCATGTTGCGAGTGTATTGCTCGTGGCCCGGACAGTCCGCGACGACAAACTTGCGCTTGTCGGTTTCGAAGAAGCGCCAGGCGACGTCGATCGTGATGCCCTGCTCGCGCTCGGACATGAGCCCGTCGAGCAGCAGCGCGAAGTCGAGATCACCCTCCGGCACACGGCCTTTGCTGTCATTGAACAGGCGCGCGAGCTGGTCCTCGTAGACGCAGTCGGCGTCGTAGAGGATTCGCCCGAGCAGCGTGGATTTGCCGTCATCAACGCTGCCGCACGTCAACAGGCGAAGCTGCGACTTGGCTTGCTCGGCGGCGATGACGCGGGCGATTATGGCGTCCGGGCTTTCCTCTTCCGGCATCTGACGAGGCGTGTCGCGCATCAGAAATATCCTTCCTGCTTCTTGCGCTCCATCGATCCGGGTTGATCGTGGTCGATCAAACGTCCCTGACGCTCGCTCATGCGCGTCGACCGCATCTCGAGCAGGACGTCGGCGAGCGTGGCGGCGGTGCTTTCGATTGCCCCGGTGTAGGGATAGCAGCCGATCGAGCGAAAGCGGACCGACCGCAATTCGGGCTGTTCGCCGGGCTCGAGAGGCATGCGGTCGTCGTCCACCATGATCCAGGTGTCCTGGCGGCGGACCACGGGCCGGAGCTTCGCGAAATAAAGGGGGACGAGAGGGATGCCCTCGATCCAAATATAGTCCCAGATGTCGCGTTCGGTCCAATTTGACAGCGGAAATACGCGCATCGATTCGCCGGGGGCAAGGTGCGTGTTCCAAGCGTGCCAAAACTCGGGCCGCTGGGTCTTGGGCTCCCAGCGATGGGCGGTGTTACGGTGTGAAAAGATGCGTTCCTTGGCGCGCGACTTCTCCTCGTCGCGGCGAGCGCCGCCGATCGCAGCATCAAAGCCCCAGCGCGCCATCGCCTGCTTTAAGCCCTCGGTCTTCATCGCGTGGTTGTAGACGGCCGAGGAAGCGGTGAACGGTGTGATGCCGGCGCCCGCCGCTTCTCCGTTCGTATGAATCAGGAGCTCGAATCCAAGCAGCGCGGCGGTGCTGTCGCGGTGCGCGATCATTTCCCGGAACTTCCACCCGGTATCAACATGCAGCACCGGGAACGGCAGCCGTGCTGGGGCAAATGCCTTGTGCGCCAGATGCAACAAGACCGAGCTGTCCTTGCCGATCGAGTAGAGCAGCACGGTCTGCTGAAAGCAGGCGGCAACCTCTCGGATAATGGCGATGGACTCGGCCTCAAGGCGGCGTATGTGCGAAAATCGCACGTCATTCGGACTATGGGTTTCGACAAGTGTCATGTCAGGCTAAAGCCTCCAACTCTTGAAATCGTGCGGCCGTCGAGCGGGTTGCGGCTTCTCAACATCGCCACATGCCATTGTGGAGACCTCATTCGGCGGCGCGCTTGACCAAGCTGGCAAGGCGCGGGGCACACATCCGAAAAAAGGCCGCGGATGATCTTTCTGCCATTACGGCTCTCAGATATCGGCATAGGTGTGCGTCTCCGCGGCGCCGCCGGGATGGGTGACCGCGCCCTTCGCTGCCGCCCCCACGGTTTGCGCATATTTCCATAGCGCCCCCGACTGGAAGTCGTGACGGCGAGGTCGCCAGTCCTTGTGTCGGATTGCTAGTTCCTCGGCCGAGAGCTCGACATCAAGCGTGCCCAGTTCGGCATCGATAGCGATGATGTCTCCGTTCTTCAGCAGGGCGATCGGGCCGCCAACGGCTGCTTCCGGGCCGACATGGCCGACGCAGAAGCCACGCGTGGCGCCGGAGAAGCGTCCGTCGGTAATGAGCGCCACGTTGTCGCCCATGCCCTGGCCGTAAATCGCCGCCGTGGTCGCCAGCATCTCGCGCATGCCGGGGCCGCCCTTCGGCCCTTCGTAGCGGATGATGATGACCTCGCCCGGCTTGTACTCGCGGTTCTGCACGGCGCTGAAGGCCGCCTCCTCGGAGTCGAAGCACCGGGCCGGCCCGCGGAATTTGAGGTTCGTCATACCAGCCACCTTGACGATCGCGCCCTCCGGGGCGAGCGTGCCGCGCAGACCGACCACGCCGCCGGTGGGGGTGATCGGGTCGGAGATCGGGCGAACGATGTCCTGGTCGGTCGGGAAGACCACGTCGGCGAGGTTTTCGGCGATCATCTTGCCCGTCACCGTGATGCAGTCGCCGTGCAGATAGCCGCCGTCGAGCAGCGCCTTCAGGAGCACCGACACGCCGCCGATCTCGAACAGGTCCTTGGCGACGTACCGCCCGCCGGGTTTTAGGTCGGCGATATAGGGCGTGCGCTTGAAGATCTCGGCGACCGCATGCAGGTCGAAGTCGATGCCCGCCTCGTGCGCGATCGCCGGCAGATGCAGCGCCACATTGGTCGACCCGCCGGAGGCCGCCACTACGGCGGCGGCATTCTCAAGTGACTTGCGGGTGACGATGTCGCGCGGCCTGAGGTCGCGAGCCAGCAGGTTCATCACCGCTTTGCCGGACGCTTCCGCGAAGGCGTCGCGGCTCTCGTAGGGCGCCGGCGCCCCGGCCGAACCGGGCAGTGCGAGCCCAAGCGCCTCGGAGACGCAGGCCATGGTATTGGCGGTGAACTGGCCGCCGCACGAACCAGCGGATGGGCAAGCGACACATTCGAGCGCGTGTAGTTCGTCCTCGGAGATTTGGCCGGCCTGGTAGCTTCCCACCGCTTCATAGACGTCCTGCACGGTGACGTCCTTGCCGCGGAAGCGCCCCGGCAGGATCGTTCCTCCGTACATGAACACGCTGGGCACGTTGAGGCGGACCATGGCCATCATCATGCCGGGCAGAGATTTGTCGCACCCAGCAAGGCCCACCAAAGCATCGTAACAATGGCCGCGCATGGTGAGTTCGACCGAGTCGGCGATCACCTCGCGGCTTACCAGCGACGACTTCATGCCTTGGTGGCCCATGGCGATGCCGTCGGTCACGGTGATGGTGGTGAACTCGCGCGGGGTGCCGCCACCCGCCTTGACGCCGAGTTTGACAGCCTGCGCCTGGCGGCTGAGCGTGATGTTGCACGGCGCGGCCTCGTTCCAGCAGGTGGCGACGCCGACAAAGGGCTGGGCGATCTCCTTTTCGGTCAGCCCCATGGCGTAGAGGAACGAACGATGCGGCGCCCGCTCAGGGCCCAACGTCGTGTGGCGGCTCGGCAGTTTGGATTTGTCGTAGTGATGTGCCATGGGGTCGGCCTTTCGCTTTACACTTCGATCGATCTCTCACAGGCTGTCGGTTCGAGGAGGCGCCAACGAGCAACGCTCTCCGGACAGAACACACGCACGCGATCCTCGTCTCCGACCGGCAGTGTTTCGGGTGGCCGCCAGGGCGACTGCACGAGCGTGACTGTCTCGGTATTGGCCGACAGGCCGTAAAACCGGGCGCCGTTGAGAGACGCGAACGCTTCGAGCCGATCGAGCGCCCCTTCCTGCTCGAAAACCTGGGCATACAATTCAAGCGCGACCGGTGCGGTAAAAATGCCGGCGCAGCCGCACGCCGACTCCTTGTCCCGGACCAGGTGCGGCGCCGAATCCGTGCCGAGGAAGAAGCGCGGATCGCCGGAGGTCGCGGCGTCCCTTAATGCGAGACGATGGCCCTCCCGCTTGGCCACGGGCAAGCAGTACATGTGCGGCCGGATGCCGCCTGCGAACATCGCATTGCGGTTGATCATGAGGTGGTGCGCCGTGATGGTGGCGCCGATGGGACCCTCGGCGTGCTGCACGTAGTCCACGGCTTCGGCGGTCGTAATGTGCTCCAAGACGATCCGCAGCGCCGGGAAATCGGCTCGCAGTCGGACAAGCACCCGGTCTATGAACGCCTTCTCCCTGTCGAAAATGTCCGTCTCCTGATCGGCTACCTCACCATGGATCAAAAGCGGCATGCCGATGGCCTGCATCCTCTCCAACACCCGGTGGACACGGCGAATGTCGGTCACGCCGGCGGCGGAGTTCGTGGTGCTGCGCGCCGGGTACATCTTGACCGCCGTGACGATTCCTTCGGCAAAACCTTGAGCTATGTCCTTCGACTCCGTCTCATCGGTCAGGAAACACGTCATCAGCGGCTCGAACCTGGAGCCGTCGGGCAAGACGCGCCGGATCCGATCGCGATAGGCGGCCGCCTGGGCGGCCGTCGTCACCGGCGGATCGAGGTTCGGCATGACGATGGCGCGTCCGAACGTGCGCACCGTCCAGGGCAGCGCCATGCGCAGCATGGCACCATCGCGAAGGTGCACATGCCAGTCGTCGGGTCGAGGGAGGGTTATCTTTTCCACCAGGGTCACGTTCGCCCCGCTTCCCGCGCCTGACGCGCACCTTGCGGTTCTATCCAGAGCTCCAGCGGCGTGAGCCGCGCCGACTTCTTCGACTGGTGGCGATCCATGCGGCGGAGCACGTTGTCGAGGAAACGCACAGCCTCGACGATGAATGGTCCTTTGTTGAGCATCACGCATTCGGCGCGCTGCCCCATGGCCGCGTCGGTCACTTCCGCCCTGCTGGGTGCTCCTTCTTCCACCATCCCGGCCAAGACCTGGGTCGCCCAGATGACCGGCACATGGGCCGCCTCGCAAAGCCATAAAATGTTCTCTTGGACTTCGCCGATGCGTTCGAAACCAAGTTCGACTGCCAGGTCTCCACGCGCGATCATGACCGCCAGTGGCTGTTGCCCGGCGCCATGCACGATCAGGTCGGGAAGGTTCCTGACTGCGAGCGCGGTTTCGATCTTGATCACTAAAGGCTGCACGGGACGTCCACCGCGTCGTGCTGCCAATTCCCGCTGAATAAGCGTGATGTCCGACGGACGCTGAACGAAGGAGAACCCGACGAGGTCGGCATTCTCCGCAACGAAATCGAGATCGCGGAGATCCTTCTCGGTCAGAGGCGGAAGATCGAGCGCCGTATCCGGGAAGTTCAGTCCCTTTTTGTGCCTGAGCTTCTCCCCCTTGCTGCGCGCCTGCTCCACGCGAAGCATCGCGCCGTCAGACTCAATCCTTTCGACGCGCGCTGCGATGCGGCCATCGTCGATGAAGATCCGTGCTCCGACCTCAAGCTGATCAAGAATCGCCGGGAACGTCACGCGGATGACGATATCGCCGGCCTTTAGCTGAGCGGGCATTCGACCAGCCAACATGAGAAGGTCGCCGCGATAGAGCCGGGTCTTCTTCGGCGCGCAGACTTCGGCAATCCGGCATTTCGGGCCAGCGACATCCATTAGAATTCGACAGGCCCTTTCCTGATCGGCCGCCGCAGCGCGGCTATTTTCGATCATGGCCGCCCAGATCTCCGGTCCACCGTGCGCGCAGTTGATGCGCAGGCAGTCCGCCCCAGCGCGAATAATATCGGCGACCAAGCCCCGATCTTCACTGGCTCTGGTCGGCAACGTGACCATGATCCGCGTGCCGGGACCGTGCGGATCGTCCCCGAAAATCCTGGCCTGCTCTCGCCTCAAAATCCGCTTTCCGTTCCGGAAGTCTAAGGGGGTGGGAAAGGACACCGCGGACTGACCGGCCATTTCGGCCAGCCTCGCGCAGACGGCGTCAAGTGTTGCCATAACGCGGCCCTCACTCCGTCCGAGCGACGAAAGTCCAAGCGCCGAGAGCTGGTGCTGGAGATCGCTCAGATCATGGCGACGAAACGTCAGATACTGCGCAAGATTGATCGCTCCAGGCAGAAAACTCCGCCGCGCCACCTTGGGGGTCCAGTCCTCCACAATGGCTTGGCTCTCCTGAATGACGGCAGCTCGGATGCGAACCATCCTCGATAGGAGGCGCTTCGCGGATACTTTCCGGTCTGCCTCACAGGAGCGACCCGCAGCAGGACGTTTCAAGCTCGAACGTTGGATCGCATTCAGCGTCATTGGTTCTCCGATCGCACGCCTCACATGATCACGCGGTACCGCGGCCGGCGGCCTCGATGTTCCTGCGCAGGGCCGGATCAAGTTCAAGCTTGTTGGCAAGATCATCGAGCCAGGCCGTCTCGGCCGGGGTATCGGCATCGATGGCGATAAAAGCCGCCAGATAGACTTGCGCGGCCGCCTCTGGACCTCGCGCAGCCGCCGCAAGCTGGTCCGGTGTGTCGGGGCGCGCGATCAGGGACTCAAGATAACGTCGTTCTTCGCTTGAGAGGCCGCTGGCTTCGACGCGCTCGATCAGACGGGCGCGCTCGGTTTCGTCAAAGCGACCGTCGGCCATGGCCGAAGCGATCATCGCGCGTAGCAAGAGGGTGGCGGTGCCATCCCGTGGCATCGCATCCGGAGGTGAGAGAAAGCCGCGCGAAGCTTCTTGCGGCGCACCGGCCTGACCCGGAATGAGGCCACCAAGCATGTCGCTGACGCTTTGCGGTATCAGCGGCTTGCCGGCACGGTAATTGCTGTACGCCTTGTAGGCGAGCCCACCGAGCAGGGCAGCACCGCCGATTTGCATAGCGCCGCCGGCAAACTTCCGCGCGTGCTTCGAGGTCAAGAGCGTACCGGCCAAACCGCCTGCGAGCGCGCCGGTGCCGAGCGCACCCACATTGGCACCGAAGAAATCGCCGAGGCCCGCTCGTCCGCCTCGATCGGCCGGTTGAGCACCTTCCACGCCGCTTTGACCTGTCGTCGGGCTGCCCGACAGCACGGTGGTCAACAGCTTGTTCACATCGATCATATCGTTCTCCTGTGATGGACTGGCAGGTTCGCGCCTATCGGCATCCTGCGGGTTACCGTCGAGCGCGCTGCGGCGGGCGATGACGTTTCACGAGTGTCGGCATCGATGCACCAGGCGGGGGCGGCGAAGGATGCAATGATGTGCGCGACGGAGCAGACGGGACATCAATGGTCATTAATCGTCTCCTGCAGGGCGAGTGGAGGGCCGTGTTCCAATGGTATCCGGGAGCGGAGCTGTCGGGCCGTGGCTGGCGGCTTCGTCTGTCGCGGCCGTGCGAGTTTTCCATAGCGAGAACAGGACGCCGCCCGCGATGAGGGACAAGGTCACGCCGAGCGAGATCGCGGGGTCGGCCTTGCCGATGATCTGGTTCCAGAAGATCTTGGCGCCGATGAAGACGAGGACGATGGCGAGCGCGTATTTCAGATACTCGAAGCGGTGCACCATGGCGGCGAGGGCGAAATAGAGGGCGCGCAGCCCGAGGATCGCCATGATATTGGCCGTGAACACGATGTAGGTGTCGGTCGTGATGGCGAAGATCGCCGGCACCGAGTCGACCGCGAACACCAGATCGGCGATGTTGATCACGACGAGCGCCAGGAACAGGGGCGTCGCGAAGCGCGCGAGCTTGCCCGTCTCCGGATCGGGCTTGCGGACGAAGAAGTGCGAACCGTGCAACTCGGCCGACACACGCATGCGCTTAGACAGGAAGCGCACGATCGGATTCTTCGACACGTCCTGCTCGCTCTCTCCCATGACGAGCATCTTGATCCCCGTGGCGATCAGGAAGGCGCCGAAGATATAGAGCACCCACTCGTACTGCTGCACGAGCGCCGCGCCGAGCCCGATCATGATGCCGCGCAAGACCAGCACCGCGAGGATACCCCAGAGCAGCGCCCGGTATTGGTACTTTGCGGGAATGGCGAAGTAGCTGAAGATGAGCGAGATTACGAAGACGTTGTCGATCGAGAGCGCCTTCTCGAGGGCATAGCCCGTGAAATACTCCATGGCCGAGGTCGGGCCCATGGACCACCACAGCCACGCACCGAATACCAGCGCGATCGCGATGTAGAACGCGGACAAGATCAAGCTTTCGCCGACACCGAGTTCTTTGTCTTGCTTGTGAAGAACGCCGAGGTCGAAGGCGAGCAACGCGCCGACGATGCCGAGGAAGACGAACCAGAGCCAGACAGACTTGCCGAGGAAATCGCTGGTCAGGAAGTCGGCGAGCAGTTCCATGGTAATCCTTACTTTTCGGGTGTTTAGGAGCACCCGTTGAATGCGTCACAGGCCTAAGATTGCGTCCATGCTCAACTGCCAGCAGGGCCCGGACCTTTCGGGAGCGCCTGAGACGGTGGCGAGCGGCCCCAATTGCGATTGCGCCAATGGCTCTTGTTGGCGTTGTCGTCCTGGTTCTCGCCGTTGCGCAGCGGTGAAGGCAGCATCTCAATGCGAGAGCAGCACTGGCAGCGGCGGGTTGGCGACAATGGTCTTTGTCGCGCCGCCCAGGATGAAGTCGCGGATGCGCGAGTGCCCGTAGGCTCCCATGACGAGCAGGTCGAGGCTGCGCGCGGTTGCATAGTCTTCGAGAGCCTGCCCGATTGTCCGGCCGGCGGCCTCTTCTTCCTCGAGAACAATTTCGATGCCATGACAGGCGAGATGCTTCGTCAGTTCCGCGCCTGAGCTCTTCGTGTCCATCGTTTTTATTGGGGTGATCGTCACCACCCGCACGGTTTTGGCGCGCTGCAGGATCGGGAGGGCATCCGCCACGGCCCGTGCCGCGGGTCGACTGAAATCCCACGCCACGCCGACGATATCGAGGGAAAGGGAGTTGCTGCGTTTGGGCGCTTCCGGGAAGACGATCGTCGGTCGTCCGGAGCCGAAGATCACGCACTCGGCGACATATTGCTGTTGCTCTGCCTGCTCGCCGATCGGGATCATCGTGACGTCGTGCATTCTGGCGCGTGCAGTCACGATGCTCGGGATCTGCAAGGTGGTGCATGACACCATGATCGGCTGGTGTACAATGCCGCGCTTCGTCGCCATGCTTTCGAACGCACCGATCAGATCCCGGGCATTCGCCACACTTTTCTGCCGCTCGGCCGCAATCATCCCCGGGATGTCGAGCAGCTTGTTCGCAAGCACGTTGCCGACTTTCGGAATCTCTATTTTGAAAGTCAGCGCCGAGATACTCGCGCCCAGCGCCCCAGCAAAGTCGACCGCTTGCTCGACCGCCGCAACTGGGGTGGGTTCGGGATAGCTGCTCAACTGAAGCATGACGTCGTTGAAAGCCATTCTCTCAACTCCCGGCGGGGTCCTGATGGTTCGGGACGGCACCGCCCTGTTGTGCCGTCGTTGTTCGTCAGCCAGCATGGTGTCTGTTCCTCCCCGTCCCTTTGGCCATGCGCGGATTGCTGAGCATGTGCGGAATGTGGGCTCAATTGATCATCAAAAAAAGCAGATTATTCGTAGTGCTTTGATCCAAAAAAACTGCGGATGGGAATGGCCGGTCGTGTTGAATTACAGGTAGCTGCATTATCTCTGGGGGGTCATTAAAACTGGCAGCATCGCGCGCGCCGCCGACCATCAGCGTCCAGATCGGAACGCTCCAAGAAGCGCTCGGAACCGCGTTATTCCGCCGCGCGAGGCGACGACTGGAACTGACCGTGCCGGGCCAACTGGCTCTTGAACCGAGTCTTCGATACCTACGACCACCTCATCGAGGCAGCGTGCCAGCCTTGGAACAACCTCATCGACCAGCCCTTAGCTGTATTCCTGGTTCTCGCCCTTGCGCAGCGGGGAGGCAGCATCTCAATGCGAGAGCAGCACCGGCAGTGGCGGGTTGGCGACAATGGTCTTTGTCGCGCCGCCCAGGATGAAGTCGCGCATCCGTGAGTGCCCGTAGGCTCCCATGACGAGCACGTCGAGTTCGCGTGCAGTTGCATAGTCTTCGAGAGCCTGCCCGATTGTCCGGCCGGCGACCTCTTCCTCTTCCAGGACAACCTCGATGCCATGACAGGCGAGATGCTTCGCCAGCTCCGCGCCTGAGCGCCTCGTATCGATCGTTTTCTCCTCAGTGATCGTCACCACCCGCACGGTTTTGGCAAGCTGCAGGATCGGGAGGGCATCCGACACAGCCCTTGCGGCCGGCCGGCTGAAATCCCAGGCCACACCGACGACATCGAAAGACAAGGGATCGCCGCGTCTCGACACCTCGGGAAAGACGATAGTCGGTCGTCCGGAGCCGAAGATCACGCACTCGGCGACATATTGCTGGAGGTCCGCCTGCTCGCCGATCGGGATCATCGTCACATCGTGCATCCTGGCGTGTTCGGTCACGATGGCCGCGAGCTGCGAGGTCGGGCAAGACTCGATGATCTGCTCGTGCGGAACGCCGCGCTTCGTCGCCATGCTTTCGAACGCGTTGATCAGAGCCTGGGCATTCGCCACACTCTTCTGCCGCTCGGCCGCAATCATTCCCGGGACGTCAAGCAGCTTGTTCGCAAGCACGTTGCCGACGTTCGGAATCTCGATTTTGAAAGTGAGCGCCGAGATGCGCGCGCCTAACGCCTCAGCGAAGCCGACCGCTTGCTCGACCGCCGCAACCGGGGTCGCTTCGGGATAAGTGCTCAATGGGAGCAGGACGTCCTTGAAAGCCATTCTCTTTATCTCCTCAATTGCTCTGCTGTGTCACATTGACCGCGTCACGCGGTTTTTCTTGCGCCCGCTGTCATTTTCGCCAGGCAAAGTTCCTTTATCTGCGTTTTCCAGCGCCGCGATCCGTTCTTCCAACGGCGGGTGAGTCATGAACAGGCGCTTCAATCCGCCGCCAGCGCCGCCCGCAATGCCGAAGGCTGCCATTTTGTCGGGAAGAGGGCCCGGGTGCAGCGCCGCCAGGCGATGAAGAGCGGCGATCATGTGCCGCCGGCCGGCGAGCTCGGCGCCGCCCCGGTCGGCGCGGAATTCCCGGTGGCGGGAGAACCACATGACGATGATCGATGCGAGGACACCAAGCAGTAGTTCGGCAACAATCATGGTGACGAAAAAAGCCGGTCCCTGGCCACGTTCGGTCTTGAACACCACCCGATCCACCAAGTGGCCGACAACCCGGGACAGGAACATGACGAAGGTGTTCACCACGCCTTGGATCAGCGCCATCGTCACCATGTCGCCGTTGGCGGCGTGCGACACCTCGTGCCCCAGCACCGCCTCGGCCTCTTCCCGGCTCATCTGCTGCAGCAGCCCGGTGGACACCGCGATGAGGGAGGCGTTCTTGCTCATGCCGGTGGCGAAAGCGTTGACCTCCGGCGACTCGTAGACGGCAACCTCCGGCATCCTGATGTCGGCGGCCTGGGCCTGGCGGGCGACGGTTTGCACCAGCCACTGTTCCGTTGGCGTGCTCGGCTGGGTGATGACTTGGGCGCCGACTGCCCTCTTGGCGGTCCATTTCGAGAGGGCCAGGGAAATGAAGGCGCCGCCGAAGCCGAAGACGGCCGCGAAGATGAGCAAAGCATTGAGATTGAGGCCCTGTTCATTGAGGTAGGGCTCGACCCCCAGCAAGCGCAGGGTGACCGACAGCACCAGCACCACGGCCAGATTGGTTGCTAGAAAAAGCGCTGTGCGTTTCACGCGGTACTCCTCGCCAAATTCCTACTGAGCCAGAACCTTCAATCGAACTTCCACGCGCCCTCCCGCTTGGCGCAGCAGCGAGAGCTCGATCGACTCTTGGCCGGCCCTGAAGCTGTGATGTTCAGCTTCCAGCGTTGCATCAGTTACCTCCTGGGCGTATCCCGCTGCAGCGAAGCCTTGAACGTAATGCGCGCGCACCGAATCGAACGCGCCGCGCCCCGCGTAGCGGACCTCCACCGTCTCTTCGCCGCGCGCAAAATGGCTGCGCACCAAGCCGGGAAAGCGCGGTACCGGCCCGACATCGGCACCACTCACGTCGCTGGCCGGCGGTGCTTCGACGAGCCCCGGCACCCACTGGCCGACCTGTTCTTTCAGGCCGGGCGCCACGTGTTCGATCTGTGCCATGGTCTCGCCGGCAAGGCGCCTGCTCGCCTCGGTCGCCGCCGGAAACTGCCCCCACAGCCAGGACAGCAGCGCGATCCCGGCCCAGGTAAACAGACCGAGGATTCCGAGAACGGCGGCGCCAAGGATCAGCCAGGTGCGCGCCCGCACCTTACGCAGAGCCGAGACGGCCCGCGCCGAGAACCGGTGCTCATGGAGGGGGCTGCGCATCACAACCTCACGGAGCCCGTTCAAAGGTGTCGCACGCGCGCCGCTGGCGGCGGGCCAGAGTCCGCTTGGCCCGATCCGAGGCACGATTCACCGCGACAGGAAAGTCCGCTTCGGTTTCCTCGATGACGATGTCGGGCAGCCCGTTCAGCCGCACGCGCAGATGGCAGCATTTGTCTATGCCGCCCTTCGGTCCGTTGACATCCGACAGGCGCACGACCACGCCGCGAATGCGGTCCTGAAATTGGGACAATGCGAATCCCAGCCGATGCTCCACATGCCCGCGCAGGCCGTCGGTGAGTTCGACGCCATGCGCCTGAATATAGATCTTCATCAATCCTCCACCGACCCGGATCCTGAGCATGTGCGGAATATGGGCTTGATTGATCGCCTAAAAAATCAGATTATTCAGTGGGCTTTGATCGGAAAAAACTGCGAATTGGATAGCCAGTCGTGTTGAACTACAAGCAGCTGCACTATTTCTTGAGGGTCGCGAAGGCTGGCAGCATCGCGCGAGCCGCCGAGCAGCTGCGTCTCGCGCCACAGACCATCAGCGCGCAAATCGGCACGCTGGAGGAAGCGCTCGGAACAGAGCTGTTCCGCCGCGCCGGGCGGCGACTGGAACTGACCGCAGCGGGGCAGTTGACCCTCTCCTACGCCGACGAGATTTTCCAGATCGGCAGAGAGCTGGAAGAAACCGTGCGCAACCGCGCTGGCCGCAGCGACCTGCTGTTTCGGGTGGGGGTGGCCGATGTGGTTCCCAAGTCGATCGCCTATCGGCTGCTGGCCCCGGCACTGGGTAGTGCCGGGCGCGTGCGCCTGATCTGCCGGGAGGACAAGCTGGAACGGCTGTTCGCGGAACTCGCCATTCACAAGGTGGACCTGGTGATCGCCGACCGGCCGCTGCCCTCTGAATTGGGGGTGAAAGGCTACAGCCACTCTCTCGGGCGCACACCTATCGCCTTCTATGCCGTGCCCGGACTTGCCGCGCGCTATCAGGAGGGCTTTCCGCAATCCCTGGACGGCGCACCCATGCTGATCCCAAGCGATGGCGCAACAATGCGGGGGGCGCTCACGCGGTGGTTCAGCGAACATCAGATCGAGCCGCACATTGTCGGCGAATTCGACGACACCGCGCTGATGAAGGCCTTCGGCAAGGCGGGCGCAGGCATTTTCCCTGCACCGGCAATATTGGCCGACGAGATCCGCGAACAGTACGCTGCCGAGATCATTGGCCGTGCCGACAGCGTCGCAGCGAGATATTACGCCATCTCGGTTGAGCGCAAACTGACACATCCTGCCGTCGTCGCGATCAGCGAAGCAGCGAAGACGGACCTGTTCGTCGACGACAAAGCGCCAGCCAAGTCTTAAGCGGGTCCGCTCGCTGCTATCGTCACCACGAAGACAAAGATAGATGCCGTCAGGCGCGGCGAACGCCTTTGCGGGAGGGTTCGGCGCGCCTTCGCGTTCCAATCACCATCTCGATCAGTTCGGCGATCGTGCAATGACTTTCGACAGGATGCCGGAGGAACAAGTCCTCATGGACGATGTAGCGATTGGCGCGCCCCTCACGCATACGGCTGAGATAGCCTGCCTCCTCCAATTCGGCGACGATGCGCTGCACGGCGCGCTCCGTGATCCCGACCCGGGCCGCAACCTCCCGCATTCTCGCCTCCGGGTTCTCGACCAGGCACAGCAGTACATGGGCGTGGTTTGTCAGAAACGTCCAGCTAGCGGAGGAGGGTGCGTCAGATTTGGATTTTGCCGTTGCCTGCATTCACGAGATTCCCTATATGAACATACGAAACACGTTTCGTGTCTTTCATATCGTAACATGGAGTTCGCATCTATGGGGGTACGTGGGGGTTAATCGTGTCCCGACCACCCGTGTTCAGAAGGGGATGCGGCAACCTGGAGGCGCCGGACGCATACGAGTTGCCCGGCTCCGAAGGCCGACGAAGGAGTGCTGCCGGTGTCAAACTGCTTTTTGCTCCTGGTCCGGTCCAGCGATGACGTTCCCCGCGCTTGCCGGGACGTTGGAGAGTTTCTGGCATTTCAGCGGGCGCGGCTTCCAACGGGGCATGCAGAACAGGACCGGAGGCTGGTTGGAATATGGTTGGACCCGTTGATGGTGGACCCACCTCCCGGGGTATGGGGATCCGTCTCGGTTTCGAGCCCGCGCCCGTTCCGGATCCGCGAATCCGTCGGCCTGGGCGGAATATGGCAATTGTGCTGGCTTGACGCTGATCATGAGAGAGAACCCGCTGACCTCCACATTATACGCATACGCGAAACGCTGGTGTCTGCCCTGATCAAGGAGCGGCCACCACGCCCACACCCCAGAACTCCGCAGTTTGTTCCTGTCTTCGATGCGAACGACGGGCATCCCTTCATTCTTTCTCACACCCAGCGGCTGCGAGAGCTGTTTCCGGGCCAGATCGGTGACCCCAAGACGTGGAACAGGACGACTGGAGCATTCGCAACTCTCACCGGAGTTGGCGAATGCGACAGATCGCTTTGAACCACTCCGGTTTGCATTTCAACTCCATGGCATCAGGACAATACTTGTGGATACACTCCTCCAGCTTGCCATCGGCAATCTTCTCTCGCCGATGGTTTTGTTTTTCGGCTTGGGCGTCGCGGCTGGCTGCCTGAAATCCGATCTCGCCATACCCGAGGCAATCAGCAAGGGTTTGTCGCTCTATCTGATGCTGGCGATCGGATTCAAGGGCGGCGCCGAGCTCGCCTCGAACGGCGTTGCCGGCGCAGTCGCAGTCGCCTTGGTCCTGGCGCTCGCGCTCAGTTTCAGCTTGCCCCTCCTAGCCTATGCCCTGCTACGCGCCGCCACACGGCTCGATATTCCAAACGCAGCCGCCGTAGCGGCGCACTACGGTTCCGTCAGCATCGTGACCTTCGTTGCGGCGACCGGCTTTCTGGGATACCGAGCCATACCGTATGAAGGTTACGTGGTGGCGATGCTTGCCCTCATGGAGACGCCGGCCATCGTGACCGGCCTTCTTCTCGCCCGTCGCTCTAACGCTGCCGGACCGACCGCGTCGCGCGCGCCTTTCCTTTCGAGAGAAGTCGCCCGCGAGGTGTTCCTGAGCGGCGGCGTCGTGCTGCTCGGCGGCAGTTTCGCGATCGGCTGGATCACAGGCGACAAGGGCATGGCGGTAATGGCGCCGGCAATTGTCGATCCGTTCAAGGCCGTGCTTGCCGTCTTCCTTCTCGACATGGGCCTGCTGGTTGGCCGCCGGCTGCACGACTTCAGAGCGGTGGGCTGGCCGGTGGTGGCGTTCGGCCTCTACATGCCCCTGATCGGAGCCATGATCGGGCTGCTCGCAGCCCATGCGATCGGCCTGTCTTTGGGCGGCATGACGCTCGTCGCCGTACTCGCCGCAAGCGCCTCCTATATCGTGGTTCCGGCGGCAATGCGCCTGTCGCTGCCGCAGGCCAATCCGGCGATCTACATTCCCTTGTCTTTGGCCGTCACCTTTCCGTTCAATTTGATTGTCGGTATCCCGCTTTATTACGCTGGCGCGCAATGGCTCGTCGCACTGTGATCGAAAGGACTGTCCCGTGACGCAACTCTACCGGAAGAAGAGGATCGAGATCATCGTGGAAGCGTCGCGCGCCCGCGCCATCATTGAGATGATCGAGGCGGTAGGCGCCAAGGGCTACACCATCGTGCCCAATGTCTCTGGCAAAGGCAATCGCGGCATACGTGACGAGGCTCACCTCTCCGATGTGTTTCGCAACGTCATGATCATCGTGGTTGCCGCGGAGGAGATCGTGCGCCGCATCGTGGAACAATCCCAGCCGCTTCTCGAAAACTACGCCGGGATCGTGGTGGTTTCCGACGTCGAGGTCATTCGTGACGAGCATTTCTAACCACGCCGGGACGGCCATATACTTTTCTCTTTACCGTCCGCGTGCTTGTTAGGCAGCTGAATTACGTTGCTGCGTTTCTTCATAACCAGCGTGAACAAATCACGCTTTACGGGAAAAGCAGCCAATTCTCATGGGTGTCGATAAGGTATGCCATTAGGACCGCGCGTATCAGATTAGGTCGGCAGCGTACGGTTTGCGGCAAGCACCTCTCCGGCGAGATAGAGCGAGCCGGTAATGAGGATTCGGGGGGCCGGATCGAGGCCAAGCGCGGAGATGGTGGCAAGCGCGTCCCCGACACTGTCGCTGGTCTCGGCCGGGATGCCGATGCGGCGGGCGACTTGTGCGATCTCCTCGGACGGCAGAGCCGCGTCTTGCTGGATCGGCACCGCGATGACACGGCAGATGCGCACGGCGAAGTTCATGAGAAAGCCTTCGCAATCCTTGTTCGCGAGCATGCCGACGATGAGTATGAGCGGCCGCGGACCGCGCTTCTCAAGATCGGCAAGCGCGCCGACGACCGCACGGCCGCAGTCTGGATTGTGGCCGCCGTCGAGCCACAGCTCGCTGCCTTGCGGCGCCAGTTCCACCAGCCGGCCGTGAGCGAGACGCTGCATGCGCGCTGGCCATTCGACCTTGGCGACGCCTTGCTCGAAGGCCGCGTGCGGAATCTGCAGTTCAGGGATGCAGCGCAAGGTGGCGATTGCGGTACCCGCGTTGTCGAACTGGTGACGGCCAGACAGACGAGGCGCCGGCAGGTCGATGAGCCCGTGCTCGTCCCGGAAAACCATGCGGCCGCGCTCGGGCGTCACGACCCAGTGCTTGCCAGCTATCCGAAGCGGCGCGCACATGCGCGCGGCCTGCCGCTCGATCACCGTGAGCGCCTCCCGCGACTGTGGCGCCGTTACCGCCAGCACATTGGGCTTGAGGATACCCGCCTTCTCGGCCGCGATCAGCTCGATGGTATTGCCGAGAAAGTCCTGATGGTCGAGCGAGATTGGAGTGATCACGCTCGCAAGCAAGCGTTCGATCACGTTGGTAGCGTCGAGCCGGCCACCCAGGCCGACCTCGAGCAGCAGCACATCGGCGGGATGGCGCGCGAACAGCAGGAAAGCCGCGGCGGTGGTAATCTCGAAGAACGTGATTGGATCGCCGGCATTCAACCGCTCGCAGGTCGCAAGTGCATCCGCGAGTTCGTCGTCCTCGACCAGCACGCCGCCGCCCGGTCGCGCAAGACGGATGCGCTCGTTGAAGCGCACGAGGTGGGGCGAGGTGTAGACGTGCACGCCGCGCCCGGCCGCTTCCACGATCGCGCGGAGAAAGGCGACGGTCGAACCCTTGCCATTGGTGCCAGCGACGTGGATCACCGGCGGCAAGCGTCGCTCGGGATGGCCAAGCCTGTCGAGAATGCGCCACATGCGGTCGAGCGAGAGATCGATCCGCTTGGGATGGAGCGCGAGCAGGCGCGCAAGAATAGCGTCGACTTGGACCATTATGCTTCGCCAATTTCTGTCCTGCTCAGGAAGATACAGATTTGGTGGTTGGACCGGGGCTCCCAAGCTCGCCTTTGCCGAAATCACAACCCGAGGGGCCGCTTTGCGGGTACGAGCCTGTTGCGCGTGATTATCAGAGGTAGCATCGTCGCGGCACGGTTACCATTTAGAGTCCCACTCGGGGAGTAACCCCTCCGACTTCAGTCGGATACCGGCTTCAGCCCGAGACTATGGGCTACAAGAGCGGTTGTCACACGACATTCCATCATCGCTACCATCTCGTCTGGGCGCCGAAGTACCGGTTCAAGGTCCTGCACGGTGAGGTTCGCCTGCGGGTGCGCGAGATCATCCGGCAGGTGTGCGACGAGATGGGCGTGACCATCATCCATGGCGCTCTGTCACGTGATCACGTCACATGTTCGTCGAAATCCCTCCGCACGTCTCGGTCAGCGATTTCGTGCGCCGGGCCAAGGGCTGCTCATCGCGCAAGATCCAGCAGGAGTTCGAGCACATCCGCAAACGCTACTGGGGCCAGCGATTCTGGCAGAGAGGCTACTTCTCCACCACCTCCGGTAACATCACCGACGACATCATCATGCGCTATCTCGACCGCCACACCCACAAAAACGGCTTCAGCCCCTCCGCCTGATCCTACCGGCGTCAGTCGGTCAGTCATTCAGATCGCGTACATCAAGTTCAGTAAGGACGCGACCGAGTGGCCTGTCATGCAAGCCCCAGGGGACGGCACGAGACCGCGCAGACAGCTGGGCACCTCGATTTACCGGTGTTTTTGGCCTGAACTGACAGCGGTGGCCGGCGCGGCGTAGCGAGCTTGGCAAATGGAATTTCTGGGCGGCGTTTCGGCGCATTCGCGGCTGGTTGGGAGCCCCGACCTGGAGCGCAGCGCGCTTCCGCACGGCCGGAACACTACGACGTCTTCTCGAAAGACACGGCTGACCGTCCGCGACACACGCGGAGCGATATTTTACGCGCCCTTAAGGTCTCACCGCATCGCTCCTGGCCCGCCTCGATCCATGGCTTGGCTGACGCACCACCTTCGGTGCCGCCTTCGTCGCGCTCGGGGCGATTAAGTCCTGAAATTCTATGCGTTTGTGGGCTGCACGATCATCGTAGTGGAAACGCGGTGAATCTCGCAATTCCGGTTGTTTCGTGGAGCAGTAGGCTGCAATTTCATAGCGCTCCAGCGGAAACGTAGTTATCAGTTTCATCCACGCTGGGGCGCCACCTACGCCAGGCTACGACCGCAAACCCTGCGATGCGATGCCGTACGCATGTGCATCCGATCGCCCTCCCACGAAGCGCCGCACTGGACAGGATTCGAACTGGTGACCGTTCGGAGCGCCACAGCTTTCTGAGAGATGCGTGCATCGATCCCCCGCCAGACAGCTTTCTATTTGTACGCCACAGTATCCTGTTGTCCGACATCTGAATTTGGCCTCTTCCCTTTCGCGACCTATCGCGTTCATTTCCTCAAAAGGAATAGCTGAGGAGATGACGATGGCTCACCGGAGCGACACTCCGATCAAGCGAACTATCCGCCGGCACCAGCTGCGCGAAATGGTGCCGCTCGCCGACAGCACCATCTACGAGATGGAACAGCGAGGAGAGTTCCCCCGGCGCTTCGCTCTTTCGCCGCGCTGCGTCGTGTGGGATCTGGCGGAGATCGAAGCCTGGTTGGCCTCACGCCGATCATACCCCATCGGTCGCGCCCAATCCCCAGATGTTAGGCAACGGCGGTCGCGCCCTGTTCGAGAGCCGGGTCTGGCTCAAACAACGGCATCGAGGGTGGGATGAGTGCCGGCACGCGCTTCTTGCCAACGGCCCAAGCGTCGATGATATCCGACCATTCCTGCATCATATGGCGGCGTTGCACCTCGTATTCCGCCTTGTTGTAGACGCCGCGTGACGACCGACCATCCTCATGCGCAAGGCACTTCTCGATCCAATCGCTGTTGAAGCCCAGTTCGTTGAGCAGTGTCGAGCCAGTCCTCCGCAGGTCATGAACCGTGAATGGCTCCAGCGGAAGGCCATCCTTCTTCGCCTGCTCGACGACGGCGTAGGTGACGCGATTGAACGTCGCACGCGACATGGGCGCATCCGCATCGTAGCGCGACGGCAGGAGGTATTTCGAATTCCCGGCGCAGGTCTTGAGCGCGATCATGATGTCTAGGACCTGGCGCGACAGATAGACGTTGTGCGGCTTCGAGCGCTTCATCCGCTCCTTCGGGATCGTCCAAACGGCATTCTCGAAATCGACCTCGTCCCAGGTGGCGTCCTGCAGCTCGCTCTTGCGAACCATGGTCTGCAGGTAGAGGCGCATGCCGAGCCTGATGGTCGGCAGTGTCGCCACCTTCTCAAGCAGCTTGAGCATGATCCTGATCTCGGTTGGCGAGAGCGATCGGTCCTTTGGCACGAACGTCGCGATCGAGGCCGGTCCCACATCGTCAGCCGGATTGGCGACCTTCTCACCGTGTAAGATGGCGAAGCCGTAGATCTGCTTAACGATGTCGCGAACATGGATCGCCGTCGCCGGCGCGCCGCGCTCGACGATGGCGCCGCAATGAGCCCGGAGGTCATCCGGTGTGATTTCGGTCAGCAGCCTGTTGCGCCACTTGGGGAGCAACTCGCGCTCGAAGATCGACCGGCGCATCGCGCGCGTGCTGTCGGCCATCGGCGCTGCAGTTAGCCATTTCTCGCCGAACTCACCAAAGCTTTTCGCTTCCAGGAGACGGCGCTTCTCCCGCTGTTTTTCAATCGCCGGCGAGCGTCCCTCGCTGATAGCTCGTTTGGCGTCGATGCAGAGCTCTCGGGCGCGAGCGAGCGACAGCCCAGCCGGGCCGTACTTGCCGAACGTGACGGTCTCACGCCGCCCGTTCATCCGGTAATCCAACCGGAAAGTGAGGGTCCCCGACGGCTTCACGAGCACGTACATGCCGTCCCGATCCGTCACCTTATAAATTTTCTCTTTTGGCTTCAGGTGCTTAAGGGCTGCATCCGTCAGCATTTGGGTCGCCTCCTCGAAAAAAGACCGTCAGGCCATTTTCGAGCACCATCCTGACAATATTTCCTTTTATTCCAGCGTGTTATGCCACAAAAAAGACCGTCAGAGGCGCTCTGACACTGACGGTATCGGACGAAATCCGCTTTTGCAATGGGGAAGCATACCGTCAAGGAGTACGTCAGCGGCGATCTCTGCCGGCCGATTGTCCTCGAACGCTGCTGGATAGATTTATTTTTAATATCAGTGTGTTACGTCGTATTTTGGCGTGCCGCCGGATACTCCCGGCAGGGCCTGAATCATTCCCACTCGATCGTGCCCGGCGGCTTTGACGTCACGTCGTAGACGACGCGATTGATGCCGCGGATCTCGTTGATGATGCGGGTCGCCGTGCGGCCGAGGAAGCCCATGTCGAAGGGGTAGAAATCCGCCGTCATGCCGTCGATCGAGGTCACGGCGCGCAGCGCCAGCACGTGCTCGTAGGTGCGCCCGTCGCCCATCACGCCGACCGTCTGCACCGGCAGCAGCACCGCGAAGGCCTGCCAGATGACGTCGTAGAGGCCGGCGGCGCGGATCTCCTCGAGATAGATCGCATCGGCGCGGCGGAGCACGTCGAGCTTCTCGCGGGTGATGCCGCCCGGGCAGCGGATCGCGAGGCCCGGACCTGGGAACGGGTGGCGGCCGACGAAGCTCTCGGGCAGGCCGAGCTCGCGGCCGAGCGCCCGCACCTCGTCCTTGAAGAGCTCGCGCAGCGGCTCGACGAGCTTCATGTTCATCCGCTCGGGCAGGCCGCCGACATTGTGGTGCGACTTGATCGTCACCGACGGGCCGCCGGAGAACGACACGCTCTCGATGACGTCCGGATAGAGCGTGCCCTGGGCGAGGAACTCGGCGCCGCCGAGCTTCTTCGCCTCCGCCTCGAACACCTCGATGAACAGGCGCCCGATGGTCTTGCGCTTCGTCTCCGGGTCAGCCTCGCCTTCCAGCGCCGAGATGAACATCTCGCTCGCGTCGACGTGGACGAGCGGGATGTTGTAGTGGCCGCGGAACAGGCCGACGACCTCCTCCGCCTCGTTCAGCCGCATCAGCCCATGGTCGACGAAGATGCAGGTGAGCTGGTCGCCGATCGCCTCGTGGATGAGCACGGCGGCGACCGCCGAATCGACGCCGCCCGAGAGCCCGCAGACGACGCGGCCCTTGCCCACCTGGGCGCGGATCTTGTCCACCATCGCCTGGCGGTAGGCCGACATCGTCCACTCGGACTTGAGGCCGGCGATCTTGTGGACGAAGTTCCAGAGGAGCCGGCCGCCGTCGGGCGTGTGCACGACTTCCGGGTGGAACATCAGCCCGTAGAAGTGGCGGTCCTCGTCGGCGATGACGGCGAAGGGGGCGTTCGGCGAGGCGGCGTAGACCTCGAAGCCGGCCGGCATCTCGGTGATGCGGTCGCCGTGGCTCATCCACACCGGATGCTTGCCACCCATCTCCCAGACGCCGTCGAAGAGCGCGCTCGGGCCGCGCACCACCACCTCGGCCCGGCCGAACTCGCGGTGGTGGCCGCCCTCGACCGTACCGCCGAGCTGCGCCGCCATCACCTGCTGGCCGTAGCAGATCCCGAGCACCGGGATGCCGGCCTCGAACACCGCCTGCGGCGCGCGCGGCGAGCCTTCCTCCGGAACCGAGGCGGGACCGCCCGACAGGATCACCGCCTTCGGCTTCAGGCGGTGGAAGGCCGCCTCGGCGGTCTGGAAGGGATGGATCTCGCAGTAGGTGCCGTTCTCGCGCACCCGCCGGGCGATCAGCTGCGTCACCTGGCTGCCGAAGTCGATGATGAGGACGGTGTCGGTCATGGGGCGCCGTTGTCCTTGAAAGTCAGGCTCTCCTAGGGGCTAACGCGGCCTTTGTCCACGAACGCCGCACCGCTCCGGCCGCGTGGCCGCAATGCTCGCCGCGAGGGGCTTGCGCTGGCGCCGGATCACTGGCGCAATCTTGGCCGTGCACACCGGAGCCGACCCATGAAAGCCGTGATGACAGTGTTCGCGAGACCCCTTGCCGCGGCCCTCGTGATCGGCGCCGTCGGGATCGCCGGACTGGCGGGGCCGGCCGCCGCCAACGATTCCTCGGCGGAGCTCGCCGCCGGCGGCCTCGTCTTCGTCCACAACGACGCGATCGAGATGCACTCGGAGGACCTGTTCGTCTCGACCCGGCTGGTGCGCGTCAAGTACCGCTTTTTCAACCGGACGGACGAGGACATCGTCAGCCTCGTCGCCTTCCCGATGCCGGACATCACCATCTCGTCGGCCGAGCAGAACATCTCCTTCCCGACGGAGGACCCGGTGCGGCTGCTCGACTTCACCACCGAGGTGAACGGCGCGCCGGTGGAGAACTCCGTCGAGCAGCGGGTGACGGCGCGCGGTCTCGACCGCACGGCACTGCTGACCGGCATGGGCATCCCGCTCGCCCCGCATCTGCGGAGCACGAACATGGTCCTCGACGGATTGCCGGCCGATCAGTGGGACAAACTCGTCCGGCTCGGGCTCGCCGAGGTCGTCGAGTATGACGACGACGGTACCGGCATGAAGCGCCACCTGGAGGCGCGCTGGACGCTGCACACGACGTTCTACCGGGAGCAGCGCTTCCCCGCCGGCGCCGAGACACTGGTGGAACACCGCTATGTGCCGAGCGTAGGCCTGTCGGTCGGCTCGATGATCGGCCAGCCGGGGGCGGCGAGCGATCCCTACACGCGGCCGACGATCGACAAGTACTGCGTCGACAAGTCCTTCCTCGCCGCCGCCGAGCGCGCGGCGAAGAAGGCGGAGGGCGGCTACCTCGCCGAGCAGCGCGTCGGCTACATCCTGACCACCGGCGCCAACTGGGCCGGGCCGATCGGCGACTTCCGCCTCGTCGTCGACAAGGGCGCGCCCGACAACCTCGTCAGCTTCTGCGCCGAGGGGGTCACCAAGATCGGGCCGACGCTGTTCGAGGTCCGCAAGACCGACTACGTGCCGACGGAGAACCTCGACGTGCTGATCCTGACGCGCTCGCTGCAGTAGCGGCGCGCGGTCAGGCCCGGCGCGTCATCACGGCGACGAAGAAGCCGTCGGTGCCGGCGCTCGCCGGCGTCAGCCGGATGGCGCGGCCGGCGTCGCCGACGGCCGTCACGAAGCGATCCGGCACGACGTCGGCGAAGGCGGCGAGCCAGCTCTCGGCCGGGTCGGCCAGCGCAAACTCCGGCTCGCGCGCGAGGAAGGCGGCGACGCGCTCTTCGTTCTCCTCCGGCAGGATCGAACAGGTGACGTAGACGAGACGGCCGCCGGGACGCACGAGGCGGGCGCCGTCGGACAGCACGCCGTCCTGCTCCTCGATCCGCTGGGCGAGTTGCTCGGCGGTGAGGCGCCACTTCGCATCCGGCCGGCGGCGCCACGTACCCGAGCCGGTGCACGGCGCGTCGATCAGCACGAGGTCGGCGCGGTCGACGAGATCGGCGAGCGGCTCGGCCGTCTTCGGCGAGCGCAGCTGGATGTTGCGGGCGCCGGAGCGGTCGATGCGGGCGACGATGTCGCCGAAGCGGCGGGCGTCGGCGTCGTAGGCATAGACCTGGCCACGGTTGTCCATCTCGGCGGCGAGCGCCAGCGTCTTGCCGCCGGCACCGGCGCAGAGGTCGACGACCTGGTCGCCAGGCCGCGCGCCGGCGAGCAGCGCCGCCACCTGCGAGCCCTCGTCCTGCACCTCGAACCAGCCGCGGGCGTATTCCGTCTCGCCCTCGACGTGCGGGGCGCGTGCCGTCCGCTCGCCGACGGGCACGCGTACGCCGACCGGCGACCACGGCGTCGCCACCGCCTCGAACCGCGACAGCCGCGACAGCACTTTCTCGCGCTTGGCCTTCAGCGTATTGACGCGCAGGTCCACCGGCGCGCGGCGGGCGAGCGCCTCACCCTCCTCCACAAGCCCCAGCGCGAGCGACGCCGAGAGCCGCGGCGCAAGCCACTCCGGCAGGTCGGCGCGCACCCAGTCGGGAGCATCTGTGAGACTGCCGTCCAAGAGCGCCGTGCGCTCCTCGTCGGAGAGCGCGCCCGGGCCGTGCGGATCGGCGGCCGCGGCGGCGATGGCCTTAAGCGGCTCGCCCCAGAGGTGATTCCAGCCGGCGAGCACCAGCGCGCGCGGCGCGTCGGACCCCATCCGCCAGGCGAGCGAGGCGCGGCGGCGCAGCACGTCGAAGACGAGGTTGCCGATCGCCGAACGGTCGCCGGAGCCGGCGAAGCGGTGCGCCCGGCCCCAGTCCTTCAGCGCCTCGGAGGCCGGGCGATGGCGCGTCGCCACATCGGTGAGGACCTCGATCGCCGCCGCGACCCGTGCCGCCGGTGTCATGCGAGCGGCGGCGCGAGGAAGACGTGCAGCGCGATCATCACCCACAGCACGATGACGGCGAAGACGCTGACGGCGTAGGTCGGAAAGCGCAAGCGGACGTCGTTGCTGGTGACGTGGACGCCGGCGTGCAGCACCCGTGCGATGACGAAGATCCAGGCGAACACGATGAACAGGAAGTCGATGGCGTTGACGGCAAGGCCGAGCACCATCGCGACGTAGAACAGGACCGGGATCTCGGACTGGTTGGCGAGCGCGTTCGAGGCCTGTCGGACACGCGGCGGCCAGCGGTCGCTGCGCAGCGCGAACTCCGGCTCGAGCTTCACCTCACCGCCCTGCACGGCCCGGTAGCGCCGCCAGCCGAGGAGAAACAGGAGCCAGAGCGTCAGGGCGACCTGGACGAACAGCGGCAGGAGCTTGGCGGCGACGGTCATCGGGTTTGCCTCTCGTGCGCTCGGAAACCGCCGCGTCAGCCGCTCAGCGGGTAGTTCGGGCTCTCGCGGACGATGGTCACGTCGTGGGCGTGGCTCTCGCGCAGGCCCGCCCCGGTGATGCGCACGAAGCGCGCGCGCTCCTGGAACTCCGGGATGGTGCCGGCGCCGACATAGCCCATGGCGGCGCGCAGGCCGCCGGCGAGCTGGTGCAGCACGGCGGCGATCGGTCCCTTGTAGGGGACCTGACCCTCGATGCCTTCCGGCACGAGCTTCAGGGTGTCGCGCACCTCGGCCTGGAAGTAGCGGTCGGCCGAGCCGCGCGCCATCGCGCCGACCGAGCCCATGCCGCGGTACGATTTGTAGCTGCGGCCCTGGTAGAGATAGACCTCGCCCGGGCTCTCGTCGGTGCCGGCGAGCAGCGAGCCGATCATCGCCGCGGACGCCCCCGCCGCCATCGCCTTGGCGAGATCGCCCGAGAACTTGATGCCGCCGTCTGCGATCACCGGAATGTCGGCGCCGCGGGTGGCCGCGACTGCCTCGAGGATGGCGGTCAGCTGCGGCATGCCGACGCCCGCCACGACCCGCGTCGTGCAGATCGAGCCCGGGCCGATGCCGACCTTGATCGCGTCGGCGCCGGCGTCGACGAGGGCGCGGGCGCCGTCGGCGGTGGCGACGTTGCCGGCGAGCACCTGCACCGTGTTGGACAGCAGCTTGACGCGGCGGATCGTCTCCAGCACGCGCTCGGAATGGCCGTGGGCGGTGTCGACGACCACGAGGTCGACACCCGCGTCGACGAGCCGCTCGGTGCGCTCGATGCCCTGGTCGCCGACCGTCGTAGCGGCGGCGACGCGCAGGCGGCCCTGCTCGTCCTTCGAGGCGTGCGGGTTGAGCTGCGCCTTCTCGATGTCCTTCACCGTGACGAGGCCGACGCAGTTGAAGCGGTCGTCGACGACCAGGAGCTTCTCGATCCGGTGCTTGTGCAGGAGGCGCTTGGCCTCGGCCTGGCTGACGCCGTCGCGCACCGTGATCAGATTTTCCCGCGTCATCAGCTCGTAGATGCGCTGCTGCGGGTTGGAGGCGAAGCGGACGTCGCGGTTGGTCAGGATGCCGACGAGGCGACCAACGTGATGGCCGCCGGTGCCACCGTTCTCGACGACCGGTACGCCGGAGATGCCGTTGCGGTGCATCACCTCGAGCGCATCGGCGAGCGTAGCGTCCGGCCCGATGACGAGCGGGTTCACCACCATGCCCGATTCGAACTTCTTCACCTGCCGGACCTGCTCGGCCTGGTCTTCCGGTGTCAGGTTGCGGTGGACGACGCCGATGCCACCAGCCTGGGCCATCGCGATGGCGAGCCGGCCCTCGGTGACGGTGTCCATCGCCGCGGAGAGAATCGGGAGGTTGAGTTCGAGGGTCTTCGTGACGCGCGAGCGGACGTCGGCTTCGCTCGGCAGCACCTCGGAGTGGCCGGGGAGCAGCAGCACGTCGTCGAAGGTCAGCGCTTCGCGGCCGGTAAGCGTCTCGACGATCTCTGACATGGCCAGCTCCGGCATGGTGGAAAGTGGCAGACGGCGTCCGGGACCGGCCCTGCCGGACCCGGCGACGACACTCGCCGGCACTTCCTGTGAAGATGGCGCTGGCACTTACCACGCCGCCTTCGCGGGTGCAAAAGCAAAGCGTGGGGGGTGCGGCGGTCGGCAGAGGGTAGTCGGCAGTACGGTGCCGCCGTGTCCCTCCCCTGCCAGGGGGAGGGACAGACCGCGCAGCGGTCAGGGTGGGGCCTGTCAACGAGAGGCGCGACCTCGACGGTCGTGCACTCTTGATTGACGGGCCCCCACCTGCCGGCTGCGCCGGCTGTCCTCCCCCCTGGCAGGGGGAGGACGTGCTGTGCCTGTTCGCCACGCCCTGCACGTCGCATCGCCATGGGCCGACGCCACCGCATCACCCTTGCAGGCCGCGGCCGACCGTATTACGGCATTGTCGGACAGATCGGCGGCCGCCCCCTCGCCTATCCCGGCAATTCGGCTGCCGCTACCGCCTTCCCGAGGCACGCCTCCCGCCCGTGACCCGTCCCCAGTTCACCGCGTTGATCGTCGCGTCCGCCCTGTTCATGGAGCAGGTGGACGCCACCGTGATCGCCACCGCGCTGCCGGCGATCGCCGTCGACCTCGCAGTCGATCCGATCGCACTGAAGCTCGCCTTCACCGCCTATCTCCTCGGCCTCGCGATCTTCATCCCCGCCTCCGGGTGGGCGGCGGACAGGTTCGGCGCGCGCGCGGTGTTCTCCTCGGCGATCGTCGTCTTCACCATCGGCTCGATCTGCTCGGGCTTCTCCAGCACGCTGGAGCAGTTCGTCGCCGCCCGCGTGCTGCAGGGGATCGGCGGGGCGATGATGACGCCGGTCGGGCGCCTCGTGGTGATCCGCAGCGCGCCGCGCAGCGAGCTCGTCGCGCTGATGGCGTGGCTGACGGTTCCGAGCCTGCTCGGGCCGATGATGGGGCCACCACTCGGTGGCTTCATCGTCACCTTCTTCGACTGGCGATGGATCTTCTGGATCAACGTGCCCGTCGGCATCGTCGGCTTCATCCTGGCGCGGCTGTTCGTGCCGGATTTCCGGGCCGAGGACCCGGGGCGCTTCGACGCTCTCGGCTTCGTGCTGCTCGGCACAGGCCTGTCTGGCCTGGTGTTCGGCCTCTCGGTCTTCGGGCAGGCGTTCGTGCCGTTCTGGGTGTCGCTCGCGCTGCTCGCGGCGGGTGCCGTCTGCACCACGCTCTATGTCGGCCACGCGCGCCGGTCGACGAGCCGGCCGCTGCTCGACCTCGCGCTGTTCAAGTACCGCACCCTGTTCACGGGTGTCGTCGGCGGCTTCCTGTTCCGCATCGGCATCGGCGCCATCCCGTTCCTGCTGCCGCTGATGCTGCAGATCGGCCTCGGCCTCACCGCCTTCGAGACCGGCATGCTGACCTTCGCCGGCGCCGGCGGGGCGCTCCTGATGAAGTTCACCGCCGCCCCGATCGTGCGGCGCGTCGGCTTCAAGCCGGTGCTGGTGGTGAACGGCGTGCTCAGCGCCGGCTTCATCGCCGTGACCGGGCTCTTCATCTACGGCGTGCCGCACTATGTGATCGTCGTGGTGCTGCTCACCGCCGGCTTCTTCCGCTCGCTGCAGTTCACCTGCCTCAACGCCCTCACCTATGCCGACGTGCCGGACGACCAGACGAGCCGCGCCACCAGCCTGTCGAGCGTGAGCCAGCAGCTGGCGCTGTCGACCGGCGTCGCCGTCGCCGCCTTCATCCTCGAGGTGCTGCGGTCGCAGAGCGGCGACCACTCGATCGCCCTCACCGACTATCTGACGGCGTTCCTGATCCTCGGGGCGATCTCGCTGGTGCCGGTGCTCACCTACCTGCGCCTGCCGGCCGACGCCGGCGCGTCGATGTCGGGCCGGCGTCGGCGTGCACCGCCCGCCGACAGCGACACGTCCGAGGGTGGCGCCTGAGCGACGGTCGATGACCGCACGCCCGCCGCTACGACCTCCGCCCGTCAGTCGGCGGCGTCCGCCGGCGCCTCGTCGCTCTCGCTGCGCCCCCGGAACCCCTTCGCGAGCACGTAGAGCTCGGCCGAATCGGAGCGGCTCGCCGGTGGCTTGACGTGCATCACCTGGGCGAAGTCGCGCTTCAGGTCGGCGAGCAGCTGGTTCTCGGTGCCGCCGCGCAGCACCTTGGCGAGGAAGGCACCGCCGGGCTTCAGGATGTCGCGGGCGAACTCCGCCGCCACCTCGCAGAGGTGCATGATGCGCAGGTGGTCGGTCTTCTTGTGACCGGTCGCCGGCGCGGCCATGTCGGAGAGCACGAGATCTGCCTTGGCCCCGCCAAGGGCCGCGACGATCGCCGCCGGGGCATCCTCGTCGAGGAAGTCCTTCTGCAGGATGACGACGCCCGGCAGAGCATCGACCGGCAGGTAGTCGATGGCGACGATGCGCGGGTCGGAGTCGGTGGAATTCGTCCGCGCCGCCGCCACCTGGCACCAGCCGCCGGGGGCGGCGCCGAGATCGACGATGCGCAGGCCCTTCGAGAGCAGCTTGTACTGCTCGTCGATCTCGATGAGCTTGTAGGCTGCCCGCGACCGGTATCCCTCCGCCTTGGTGCGGCGGACGTACGGATCGTTGAGTTGGCGTGCGAGCCAGCGCGTCGAGGCGGCCGTGCGCTTCTTGGCGGTCTTCACCCGCACCTTCAGCGCCCGTTCGCCCGAGCCACGGCCACTGCTGGCCGTCCCCTTGCCGCCACCGGCAGCCCCCTTGCCGCCGCCCGCACCCTTGCCCGAGGCGCTCATCGCCAGCCGTCCTGGTCGCCGTAGCCGTCGCGGCGGTCGGCGTCGATGAGCTCGGCGAGGATGCCCTCGCGCAGGCCGCGGTCGGCGACGCGCAGCCGCGTGCACGGCCAGCGGCGGCGGATCGCCTCGAGGATGGCGCAGCCGGCGATGACGAGGTCGGCGCGATCGTGGCCGATGCACGGGCTGGCGATGCGGTCGGCGTGCGACATCGCGCAGATGCGCGCCACCATCTGGTCGACCTCGTCGGCCGCGAGCCAGAGACCGTCGACGCGGCGGCGGTCGTAGCGGTCGAGGCCGAGATGGACGCCGGCGAGCGTCGTCACGGTACCGGAGGTGCCGAGCAGGTGGATGCGCCCGCCAGCCGCTGCGCGGTCGATCTCCGGGGCGGCGCGGAAGGCCTCCAGCCGCAGCGTCACGTCGGCCACCATCGCCTCGAACAGCGGCGCGTCGACCTCGTGGCCGCCGAAGCGCTCGGCGAGCGTCACGACACCGACCGGCAGCGAGGCCCAGGCGCCGATGGCGCGGTCGACGCCGCGGTGGGCGCCCTTGCCGGCGATGTCGATCCAGACCACTTCCGACGAGCCGCCGCCGATATCGAAGAGGATGGCGCCGTCGCTCTCGATGTCGACGAGGCCGGCGCAGCCGACGACGGCGAGGCGCGCCTCCGTCTCGCGGGAGACGATCTCGAGGTCGAGCTCGGCCTCGTCCTTGACGCGGGCGAGGAACTCCGAGCCGTTGATCGCCGCCCGGCAGGCCTCGGTGGCGATCAGGCGCGCCCGCGAGACCGAGCGGTCGACGAGCTTGCGGCGGCAGATCTTCAGGGCCTCGACGGCGCGGTCCATCGCCGGCTCGCTGAGACGCCCGGTGCGGGCGAGCCCCTCGCCGAGGCGGACGATGCGCGAGAACGCATCGACGACGCGGAAGCCATGGCCGCGCGGCTCGGCGATCAGCAGGCGGCAGTTGTTGGTGCCGAGATCGAGGGCGGCATAGACGCGCGACGACGGCCGGCGGCCCGGCGCACGCTCGAACGGCTCGCGAACGACCGCCGTCGTCCCGTCCTCCCTGTCTGCAGACACGTGTTACCGCCGATCCAAAATCGCAGTGCCGGAGCTCCGGCAGTCCGCCCCAGTCTATCAAGCCGGCGTCCCACTACAAACCGGTCATCGTCGGACGGCAGCGTCCGTGGCCAGACAGGCGTCGCTGGCAGATCACGCGTTGCAGGCGTCTGTCGTCGCGCCCACAGACCGTGGTCCCGGGGGCATGTCGGCGCACGACCGGGGCCAGCATCGTCGCGACCGGACGCCCGGGCCGCGGTCTCCAGAAGGGCACGGCGCCGCGGGCCAGGCCGCCGGAGCCACATTTTGCTGGGGGGTGTCAGAGGTGGTTGCGCATTGCCGCGCGGCCGCGCTATAAGCCGCGCGCCGTGCAGCCGCGGCGCGCCGCCGACGCGGCCGCCGCACCATCTGTCGCGTGACGGATGGGGGATAGTTCAACGGTAGAACAGCGGACTCTGACTCCGTTAATCTAGGTTCGAATCCTAGTCCCCCAGCCAAATCGACAAACTCAATGAGAGCAGTGTTTTAGCAGCACTTGCGCCGAGGATGCGCGACGGCGCGCACTCGTGCGCGGCTTCGGTCTTGCGGGCGTGAAGTCGGGTGCTCGCGCACTGCCAACGTGTGATCGCCGCGCTCACCCCTCATCTGCAAAGAGCGGGGACCCGCTTTGGCGGTATGGACGAGGAGCCCCTCCCGCCGCCGCAGGCTCAGGAGTGCGATTCGTCGAGCGATTTTCGCACCATCGCGGCAAGATCGTGCTTGCGAAAGGGCTTCGTCAGGAGCCGAACGCCGGGATCGAGCTGGCCCTGATGGGTGATCGCGTCCTCGCTGTAGCCCGACATGAACACGATCGCCATGTGCGGCCACCGCTGCGCCGCCTCGTCGGCCAGCGCCTTTCCGCCGAGCTTGCCGGGCATCACGACGTCGGTCAGCAACAAGTCGAATGGCGCGGTGGCCGCAGTGAGCATTGTTAGTGCCGCGTCGCCACCGCTTGCTTCCACCACGTCGTAGCCAAGGCCGCGCAACTGCTCGACGACGCTTTCGCGGACCTGCGGATCGTCCTCGACGAGCAGGATGCGCTCGTCACCCCGCGGCATGAGATCGCTATCCGGCTCGGGCGCCGTTTCGGCAATTGCGCCGGTGCGCGGCAGGTAGAGGCGCACGGTCGTTCCCTTTCCGACCTCGCTGTAGATCCGGATGTGACCATTGGATTGCTTGATGAAGCCATAGACCATGCTGAGCCCGAGCCCAGTCCCCTTGCCGACCTCTTTCGTCGTGAAGAAGGGGTCGAAGACACGGCTCAGCGACTCGCTCGGGATGCCGATGCCATCATCGCTGACGGCGAGCATGACATAGTCGCCCTCGGTGACATCAGGTTGTTGCGCGGCATAGTCGGAATCGAAGAGTTGGTTGCGCGTCTCGATCAGCAGGCGACCGCCGCCTGGCATGGCATCGCGTGCGTTGAGGGCGAGATTGATCAGGGCCGATTCGAGCTGGGCGCGGTCGGCGTCGACGGTCCACAGATCCGACGCCAACGAGGATTTGATCTGGATGGGCTCGCCCAGCACCCGATGCAGGAGCTTGCCGGTCGCCGTCACCAGCTCGTTCAGGTTCGTCGGCTGGGGGCGCAGCGGCTGGCGCCGCGAGAAGGCGAGCAGCTGACGCGTCAGTTCGGCTGCGCGTCCGGTCGCCTTGCTGATCTGCTGAACGCGCCGGCGCACCGCGGGCTTGAGGCTCCTCGACTCCAGCAAAGCCTCGGCGTTGGCCATGACCACCATCAGGATGTTGTTGAAGTCGTGCGCGATGCCGCCGGTCAGCTGGCCGACTGCCTCCATCTTCTGAGACTGCCGAAGCTGCTCTTCGGTATGGTTGCGCGCGGTCAGGTCGCGGATGATGCCGACATAGATCGGCTCACCGCGATGGCTGGCCTCGCCGACCGCCAGGTGCATGGGAAAAGTCGAGCCGTCCTTGCGCTGGCCCGTGACCTCGCGCGAGATGCCGATGATCTTGCGCACGCCGGTCGTATGATAATTCCGCAGGTATTGATCGTGCTCGTGGCTGATCTCCGGCGGCATCAGCATGCGGACGTTCCTGCCGATGACGCTAGCGGCGTCGTAGCCGAACAACCTTTCGCAGGCGCGGTTGTAGGTCTGTATGCTGCCCTTGCGGTCGATGATGATCAGGCCGTCGACCAGCGTGTCGAGAACGGTATCCACCAGCGACTGCAGGCGAAGTTCGCTCGCCCGCAGCTGGTCTGTGGCGGCACCGCCCGCACTGATGTCGCGCGTGATCTTGCCGAAGCCGAGGAGCTTGCCACGGGGCCCGAAGATCGCCGTGATGACCACGTCGGCGAGGAAGCGCGAACCGTCGTTCCGCACCCGCTGGCCGACGTCGCTGAACCGCCCCTCCGCCACGGCCGTCGCCAAGGCCTGCTGTGGCTTGCCGGCCGCGTTGTCTTCCGGTGTGTAGAACACAGAAAAGTGACGGCCGACGATGTCGTGCGCGTCGTAACCCTTGATCGCTCGGGCACCCGCATTCCAGGTCAGAACGTTGCCGTTTGCATCCAACATCAGAAGCGCGTAATCGCGCACTTCCTCGATGAACAGGTGGAGATGCTGTTCGGGATTGTCGAGCGCCGAGCGGGCGACCTTCTTCGCCATCCAGGTTAATCTTCCGGCGGACTGTCGTCGACGAACTTTTGCAGAACTCGCAGGGAGAACGGTTTCTCGATCACCAGGGGACGATGCGGCGTTTCCAAGTGGCGCAGCGTCTTCGTCAGCCTCTCGACGTCGTGGCTGCCGGACATCAGCAGCCAGCGGGTGTCGGGCAGGCGATGCGCGAACTCGGAGAACAACCCTAGACCGTCACCGTCGGGCAGACCGACGTCGCTGATGATATGCTGCGGTGCAGTGCGTTTTGCCAGCGTCTCATCAAGCGTCTTGCGGGCCGCTGCCAAAGATTCACACCCCCTCACGCGACGGCCGCGCCTGCGAAGGAACTCGACCAACTCCGGCCGGAGATCCTCATCGTCTTCCACGATCAGGACGAAAGGGGCCATATTTTCCACTGCAGTAGGAGCGAGTGCGCCTCGGCGATCTTGCACCCTACTGCAAATTCCTGGAATGCGCACACGGCCATTCTCCGGTCGGCATGCGCCGCGTGCCTTCGGCGCGACGCGTCACATCACCCATGTGCCGACGGCGATGAAGCCGTAGGTGGCTGCGACAAGGGCGATTGCGAGGGGATAGGGGATGTCCATGGGGCGCTCTCCGATCGTCTCGCCACAGAACGCCGGACGCGCCCCCATGTTCCGTCCGCCGCGCCGCGATCGCCAGGCCCTGGTCGGCCTGGACGCGGGCGCCCCCGCGCCCGGAACCAGCGTCGCCAACCTGTTCAGGCACCCAAAATTGGAATCCCTTGACAGATGCTACACCCACAATGAGAGCTTCGGCCCAGCTACAACCGTTGCCGAGGGGGCATCATGTTGAAGGGGAGTTGGTCGAGGGCGGTGTTGGCTGCCGTGGTGTTGGCGTCGGCAGTGCCGTCCGTTCAGGCGGAAACGAAAAAGTTTGATTTCACGAAGAAGAGCGAACTAACGCAGTGGAAAGACTTGCGCGGCGAGTGGTTTATTTCAAGCCGAGGCTTCGCGCCAAGGAACCAAAAGAAGAGTGAGTTTTCGCTGGCGACATCAATCTACGACAAGCGCACCT
>NZ_JAWDIR010000012.1:0-43096 GCF_046156265.1 Pseudoxanthobacter sp. M-2 | reverse complement strand
TCGACGCGTCGATCTGAGACCCCGCCGGGCCAATCGTACAAAAATGTACGAGTGACCCGGCGGCATGCTAGAGTGTCGCCGTCCACCACGATCCGGGTGGCTGCATGCAGCGCGAACAGTTCCTGCGCAGGCTCCGTCGGTTCGCCCGCAAGCGCTCGCTCGCCTTCGAGGTCGACAAGACCCTCGGGAAGGGCAGCCACTACCGGGTCCGGCTGGCCGGGCGGCTCACGACCGTGCAAAGCGGCGAGCTCAGCCCCGGGCACGTCCGGCGGATCTGCGAACAGCTCGGGATCGACCCGGGCGATTTGTGACATGCGCCGCGTTCCACACGACCGGCCGAGCAGACGGAGGGCAGACGGTCATGCAGGAATCCGAATGGGTCGTCGTGCTCGAAGCCTCCGAGGAGGACAACGAGGTGTTCGTGCGCTGCCCTGACCTGCCGGAGGTCCTCTCGGCAGGAAGGAGCACCGCCGAGGCGCTGGTCAACGCCGAGGACGCCGTCGTCGTCGCCATCGCCGGCCGCATGAAGGACGAGACCGACGTGCCGTCTCCCCGCGCCGCCGCCCGTGGCGATACCGTGGTCGTGTTGCCGGCGGCCTTCGCCGCGAAGCTCGCCGTCTGGCGTCTGTGGCGCCGGAGCGGCCTCACCAAGGTCGCGCTCGCCGAACAGCTCGGCCTCGCGGAAGCGGAGGTGCGCCGCATCCTCGACCCCGCCAAACGCACCAAGCTCGACCGCCTCGACGCCGTCGCCCGCGTTCTGGGCCGCCGGCTGACGATCGAATCGATCGCGGCGTGAGCATCGTCGCCTCGCCCCTCTCGGCCGGCACAGTGGCGGCGTGCGGATTGCATGACGACCGTGCCCCTTCGAAGCTGGGACTTCCGTACTGATGCTGCGCACCATCGTCCGACGGCTGATCGCGGTGCCGCTGCTTCTGCTCGGCGTCGTCACCATCGCGTTTCTGCTGTCGAACATGACGAAGGGCGATCCGCTGGTGGCGATCGTCGGCGAGCGGCAGATGACCAATCCGGAGGTCGTCGCCGCCGCGAAGGCGCGCTGGGGGCTCGATCGGCCGCTGCCGGAGCGCTACCTCGTCTATGTCGGCAACCTCCTGACCGGTGACCTCGGCACCTCCTTCCGCACCAAGCGGCCGGTGGCGCAGGACCTGATGGCGCGCCTGCCGGCGACGCTCGAGCTCGTCATCGCGGCGATGATCGTCGGCATCGTCGGCGGCGTCTCGCTCGGCGTCGCGGCGGCGCATTTCCGCGACAAGGGGATGGACCACGCCGCGCGCGTGCTGGCGCTGCTCGGCTCGTCCGTGCCCGTGTTCTGGTCCGGCCTGCTGATGCTCTACGTCTTCTCCGTCGTCCTCGGCTGGCTGCCGGGGCCGGGGCGGCTCGACCCGCGCATGGCGGCGCCACCGGGGGTGACGGGCTTCTATACGATCGACGCGCTGATCGCCGGTGACTGGCCGGCCTTCGTCGACGCGCTGCGGCGCCTGATCCTGCCGGCGATCGTGCTCGGCTGGGCGGTGCTCGGCATCATCACACGGCTGGTGCGGGCGAGCATGCTCGACGTGCTCGGCCAGGACTACATCCTCGCCGCCCGCTCCAAGGGCGCCACCGAGCGGCGGGTGCTGTTCAACCATGCGCTCCGCAACGCCATGATCCCGACGCTCACCATCATCGGCTTCTCCTTCGCCTACCTGATCACCGGCGCGGTGCTGACGGAGGCGGTGTTCTCGTGGCCCGGCATCGGAACCTACGCGGTCGATGCGGCCCGCGCGCTCGACTATCCGGCGATCATCGGCGTCACCATCGTCGGCGGCGCCGCCTTCCTCCTCACCAACCTCGTGACGGACATCGCCTATGCGCTCGCCGATCCCCGCGTGAAGCTCGGCTGATGACCGACGCCGCCCTCCCCGCCACCACCCCCGCCGTCCGGCGCCGCCGCACGCGGCCGCAGTGGCTGACGCTGCCGGTGATCATCGGCATCGCCATCATCGCCTTCTGGGTGATCGTGGCCGTCACGGTGCCGCTGTGGGCGCCCTACGACCCCCTGATGATCGCCGGCCGCCGCCTGCAGCCGCCGAGCATGGCGCACTGGCTCGGCACCGACGCGCTCGGCCGCGACGTGCTGGTGCGCACCCTCTACGGCGCCCGCTACTCGCTGCCGATCGCCGTCATCGTCGTCGCCGTGGCGGTCGGGATCGGCTCTGCGCTGGGCGCGATCGCCGGCTATCTCGGCGGCCTCGTCGACAGCGTCATCATGCGCTTCGTCGACGTGACGCTCGCCTTCCCGCCGATCCTGCTCGCCATGGCCGTCACGGCGGCGCTCGGGCCCGGCCTCGACAACGCGGCGATCGCGATGGTGGCGGTGTCCTGGCCGGTCTATGCGCGGCTGATGCGGGCGCAGGTCTTGTCGCTGCGCGGCCGCGAGCACGTCGAGGCGGCGATCGCCGCCGGCGCCTCGCGCCCGCGCGTGCTGATCCGCCACATCCTGCCGCTCGCCTGGAGCCCGACGCTGGTCAATGCCACGATGGACCTCGGCCAGATCGTGCTTTTGGCCGCCAGCCTCTCCTTCATCGGCCTCGGCGCGCTGCCGCCGACGCCGGAGTGGGGCCAGATGATCTCCGAGGGCGCCGTCCACTTCTATTCGTGGTGGATCGCCTTCGGCCCCGGCATGGCGATCCTGTCGATGGTGCTCGGCTTCTCCTTCGTCGGCGACGGCCTGCGCGACCTCTTCGACCCGAGGAGCGGCACGTGAGCGCCGTCGCCCCAGCATCTGCCGCCGGCACCCGGCCGCCGCTGTTCGAAGTGCGCGACCTGCGCGTCGTCTTCCCCGGCCCCGCCGGCGGCCTCGAGGCCGTGAGCGGCGTCGATCTTTCCGTCGACCGCGGCGAGGTGCTGGCGGTGGTCGGCGAATCCGGCTCCGGCAAGAGTGTGACGATGCTCGCCGCCATGGGGCTGACCGGGCCCGGCGTCACCGTTACCGGCTCGGTCAGGCTCGACGGCGAGGAGTATCTCGGCCGGCCGGAGGCGCTCAGGCGGCTGCGCGGCAAGCGCATGGCGATGATCTTCCAGGACCCGATGACGGCGCTGAACCCGGTGATGACGGTCGGCGCCCAGATCACCGAGATGATCCGCATCCACGACCGCTCGGTGTCGCAGCGCCAGGCGATGAGGAAGGCGGTGGACCTCCTCGCCCTGGTTGCCGTGCCCTTCCCCGAGCGGCGGGCGGCGCAGTATCCGCACGAGTTCTCCGGCGGCATGCGGCAGCGGGCGATGATCGCCATGGCGATGGCGAACGATCCCGAAGTGCTGATCGCCGACGAGCCGACGACGGCCCTCGACGTCACCATCCAGGCGCAGATCATCGAGTTGCTCGACGGGCTCCGGCGCGAGCGCGGCCTCGCGCTGGTGCTGATCACCCACGACCTCGGCATCGTCGCCGGTCTCGCCGACCGCGTCGCCATCCTCTACGCCGGCCGCGTCGTCGAGCGGGCGCCAGTGCGCGAGGCCTACTACCGGCCAGCCCATCCCTACACCGCGAGCCTCTTGAAGGCCCTGCCCTCGCTCGAGGGCGACCGCGGCCGCCTCGTGCCGATCGAGGGCAGCCCGCCGGGGCTCGCGGCGCGGCCGCCGGGCTGCTCCTTCCACCCGCGCTGCCCGATCGCCGTGCCGCGCTGCACCGTCGAGCGGCCGGCGCTGATCGCCGTCGGCGACCACGCCGCCGCCTGCCACCTCGCCGATCTCTCGGCGCGCACGCCGCTGCCGATGCCGGCGGCTGGAGGCGCCCGATGAGGCCCGCGCTCGACACCACCGGCGGCGGTGGCGGTGGCGGCGCCCCGGCGGCGCCGCTCCTCGTCGTCGACGACCTCGTCAAGGCCTACCCGATCAAGCGCGGCATCCTGTTCGACCGCACCGTCGGCCACGTCCAGGCGGTGGCGGGGGTGTCGTTCACGGTCGCCGCCGGCGAGACGCTCGGCCTCGTCGGCGAATCCGGCTGCGGCAAGTCCACGCTGGCGCGCTGCGTCGTGCGGCTGCTCGACCCGTCCGACGGCCACATCCTGTTCAAGGGCCAGGACATCGCGAGGCTGCGCCACTCCGAACTGCAGCCGGTGCGACGCAACCTGCAGATCGTCTTCCAGGATCCCTACGCCTCGCTGCACCCGCGGCTGACCACCGGCGACATCATCGCCGAGCCGATGCGCAATCTCGGCGTGCCGAAGGCGGAGATCCCCGAGCGCGTCGCCGCGGTGATGGCGCTGGTCAAGCTCGACCCGGAGCACGCCAAGCGCTACCCGCACCAGTTCTCCGGCGGCCAGCGCCAGCGCATCGGCATCGCCCGCGCGCTCGCGCTCGAGCCCGAACTCGTCGTCCTCGACGAGCCGGTGTCGGCGCTCGACGTGTCGATCCAGGCGGGCGTGCTCAACCTGCTGAAGGACCTGCAGGACAGGCTCGGCCTCGCCTACCTGTTCATCGCCCACGACCTCGCGGTCGTGCGCCATCTCGCCGACCGGGTGGCGGTGATGTATCTCGGCCGCATCGTCGAGATCGCCGGGAACGACGACCTCTACGCGCACCCGCGCCACCCCTATACGCAGGCGCTGCTGTCGGCGGCACCGGTGCCGGACCCCGACCGCGAACGGGCGCGGCGGCGCATCGTGCTGACGGGCGACGTGCCGAACCCGGCTAGCCCGCCGTCCGGCTGCCGCTTCCGCACCCGCTGCCCGAGGGCGCAGGGGCTCTGCGCCGAGGTCGAGCCGGTACTGACGGCGAATGCCGGCGGACACGCGGTGGCCTGCCACTTCCCGGACTGAGCGGGCCGCGCTGTCCCGGCCTGGCTTCGGCCCCGTGGGCTCAGATGCGGCCCATCAGGACGAGGACGAGAAGGATGATCAGGACCACCCCGATCACGCCGATGCCGCCGTGGCCGAAACCGTAGCCATAACCGCCGAAGCGGCCGCTGAAGCCGCCGAGCAGGAAGATGACGAGCAGGATGACGAGGATGAGGCCGAGCGACATGGATCGATCTCCCTGAGAGAGCCGGGCCGGGCCACCACTGGCGGGCCTCGGTCCCTCGCTGCACGCATCGTCCGGCACGGCCGCGGCCGCGCCGTCTCCGATCGAAAAGGCTACTTGCCCTCGATCGACACGCCACCCTCGCCGATCTCGATGCTGACGCCGGGCTTCTGCTGCTCCTGGTAGAGGAGATAGCCCGCGACGCCGGCGACGATGACCAGAACACCGATGACGAAATACAAGACATTGCGGCTCATGGCCTGCGGTCCAACGTGTGTCGGAGGGCACACGGCCGGTGCGGCCGGGTACTGGAAGGCGCGCGCGTCCGCCGCGCCGGGCGGGCGTCGCACCTGATCGCTGTTCGCTTCGGATTGGACGACGGGGCCCCGACGAAGCCTCGTCCTCCCGCGGCTGCTTTTCCTTGTCCGCGGCTAGTTGCCCTTGAGGGTATCCTTGATGCCGCCGACGGCGTTCTGGATCTCGCCCTCGACCCGGTCGGCGGTCCCCTCGGACTCGAGCTTCACATCGCCGACGGCCTTGCCGATGGCTTCCTTGATCTTGCCCTTCACGACCTTGGCCGAACCGATCACGCGATCCTTGTCCATGATATGTTCCTCCCGCCTTTTGGTGTGATCACCCATTCTTCATGGGACGGGGCGGCGAGCATTGATCTGGATCAAGGCGAGCGAGCGTCGTCGTGATGAGGCCGGGAGGCCACAAGGTGCCCACGGTCTCCCCGGCCCTCCGCCGGCCACCGGGCCGCTGTCCCGGGGGCCGCTACCAGCGCAGGAAGCGGCGGCCGGCGAGGGCGCCAAGGGCGGTGACAGCGGCGACGGCGATGCCGTACCAGACGGCAACAAACAGCGGCGAGTCGTCCGGGCAGACGAGAGCGTAGACGAGCGCGCCGGCGGCGCCGGCCGCCAGTCCCGCGCTGGCGCCCGCCGCCGCGGGCGACATCGGCGCACCGCGCGACAAGACCGCGAGAGCCGCGGCGAGCGGCAGCGCCGAGAGGACGGGCACGGTGGCGAGGCAGCGCACGGCGTTGCGGCCGACCATCCGCGGCCACCACTCGCTCGCCGGCAGCACCGCGAGCTCGGTCGCGACACCGAGGGCGAGCACGGTGGCCACGACGGCGAGCCAGGCGAGACGCCGCCGGGGCGGAACGCCGGGCCGGACGAGATCGAGCGCCAGTGCGCCGGCGGCCAGCGCCGCGGCGAGCGGCACGGCGAGCTTGAAGATGACCTGCAGCGACCAGTCGAGCGTCACGATGTCGGTGCGCAGGCCGTGCAGCGGCAGGTAGACCGCCGCGACGAGCAGGGTCGTGCCGGCCACCGCGAAGGTGAGCAGCCTCCCCAGCGGCACGCGCACCCGGCCACCGTCGGCGGCGAGCGCACGCAGCAGGTCGTCGGTCCTCATCTCTCCTCCTTCGAGAAGCGCGCGGCGAGCGCCGCGAGCCCCCGGTGCAGGGCGACGCGCACGGCGCCCTCCGACATCGACAGCCGCCGCGCCGCCTCGGCGATCGTCTCGCCGGTCACCGCCAGCGCCTCGACGACGCTGCGCTGGCCGCGCGGCAGCGTGGCCAGCGCCCGGGCGACGTCACGGGCGGCGGCGCGCTCCTCGGCCGGCGCGCTCAGCGTTTCCACCAGCGGCTCGATCGACACCTCGCCGCGGCGGCCCCGCCGGCGCAGGCTGTCGACGAGCTTGTAGCGGGTGATGGCGGCGACCCAGGGCGCCAGCGGCAGCCCCGGGTCCCAGCTCGCCCGCCTGAGATGGATCGCCAACAGCGTCTCCTGCACGATGTCCTCGACTTCTGCGGCGGGCGCGCCGGCTCGGGCCAGCCCCCGGCGCACGGAGGCGCGGATCGACGGCGTCAGGCGAGCGAGCAGCCGACAATAGGCGGCGTCGTCGCCGGCCAGCGACGCCCGCATCAGCTCGTCCCACTCACGTTCCGCCGGGTCCGCCACTGCATCCTCTTCGCCGCACGGGCGCCCTTCGTTACGGCGCGCGGAGCCACCGGGGGGCGGATCATTCGGGATTTTTCGATCACGAGCCGGTGAGCACCGTAACGCCGCTGCGGCCAGCACCGAAAGAAGGGGCGTGACCGGGCCTCGTCGAAGCCCGCCGGACAGTTCCCTGGGAGATGACCATGATCGCAACCGCAGCCACCGCCCTCGACCACCGAGCGCGCCTTGCCACCCGCATTGCCGTCACCGCCGCAGCGCTGCTGCTGGCGCTCGTTGCCACGCTCTTTGCCGCGACGGCCCGCGCCGAAGTCGGCACGCCGTTCACCCCGGCCGCCTTCGAGGCGGCGCAGAAGGCCGGCAAGCCGATCCTGATCGACGTCAACGCCCCATGGTGCCCGGTCTGCAAGGCCCAGGCCCCGACCCTCGCCGCCCTGCCGGCGGTGCCGGAGTTCAAGGGCCTCACCGTTTTCAGCGTCGACTTCGACACCCAGAAGGACGTGCTGCGGTCGCTCGGCGTGCAGAAGCAGAGCACGCTGATCGTCTTCGCCGGCGCCAAGGAGACCGGTCGCACCGTCGGCGACACCGACCCGGCCTCCATCCGCAAGCTCGTCGCCACCGCCTTCGCCGGCTGACGGGAGCCTCGGACCGATGGGCGCCTCCAGCCTCGTCCTCGCCTTCCTGGCCGGCGGCCTGTCGATCCTGTCGCCGTGCGTGCTGCCGATCCTGCCGATCGTGCTCGGCGCGGCGGCGGGCGAGCACCGGCTGGCGCCGGTGGCGCTCGCCGCCGGGCTCGCCTTGTCGTTCACGGTGGTGGGCATGTTCGTCGCCACCATCGGCTTCGCCATCGGGCTCGACGGCGACGTCTTCCGGGGGCTGGCGGCGGTGATCCTGATCGCCCTCGGCGTCGTGCTGATGGTGCCGGCGGCGCAGGCGCGGCTCGCGCTCGCCGCCGCCCCGATCGGCGCCTGGACCGAGACCCGCTTCGGCGGCGTTTCCGGTCAGGGCGTCGGCGGCCAGTTCGGCGTCGGGCTGCTGCTCGGGGCGGTGTGGAGCCCGTGCGTCGGGCCGACGCTCGGCGCCGCCTCGGTCCTCGCCGCGCGCGGCGAGGACCTGTGGTCGGTGGCCGCCGTCATGCTCGCCTTCGGCCTCGGCGCCGGCCTGCCCCTAGCGGTGCTCGGAACCGTCGGGCGCACCTGGCTGCTCAAGGCACGCGGAAAGCTGCTGTCGGCCGGCAGCGTCGGCAAGCTCGTGATCGGCGTGGTGCTGGTGGTCGTAGGCTTGGCCGTGCTCGCCGGGACCGACAAGGCCGTCGAGGCGTGGCTGGTGGAAGCCTCGCCCGACTGGCTGACGCGGCTCACGACTCGGTTCTGAGCTCAGCACTGACTTCTTGCCTCGTCGCCCGCGCGACGAGGCCGAGCCTGTCACGCCGCAGGAAACGGGCGAGGCAGAGGCCGCCGACGACGAACAGGCCGGCGACGAGGCCGATCCAGATGCCGGTCGGGCCATAGAGGCGCCCGAGGCCGGCGGCGGCGACGAAGCCGACCAGCCAGAAGCCGATGAAGCCGAAGATCACCGGCGCGCGGGTGTCGGAGAGGCCGCGCAGGATGCCCTGGCCGACCACCTGCATGCCGTCGGCGACCTGGAACAACGCCGCATAGAACAGGAACGTCACCGCCATCGCGTGGAGCGGCGCCACCGACGGATCGTTCGCCGGATCGGCGACACCGATGAAGGCGGCGATCAGCGGCTCGGGCACGGCGATCATCACGAGCCCCATCGCCGCCATGAAGCCGACGCCGATGACAACCGCGACGAGACCGGCGTCGCCGACGCCGACGCTGTCGCCGCGCCCGGCCGCGAGCCCGACCCGCACGGTCGCCGCCTGCCCGACGCCGAGCGGTACCATGAAGGTGACGGCGGCGATCTGGATGGCGATCTGGTGGGCGGCGAGCGCCGTGGTGCCGTAGGCCCCCATCAGCAGCGTCGCGCCGACGAACAGGCCGAGCTCGAGCAAGAGCGAGGCGCCGATCGGCACACCGACGACGAGCAGCCGCCACAACCGTGGCCCGTCCGGCCGCCACAGCCGGCCGAGGATGGAGAAGCGCTTCAGCCGGCGGTCGATGAGGATGAAGCCGAGCAGCGCCAGGAAACAGGCGACGTTGGAGATCGACGAGGCGACGCCGGCGCCGACGACGCCGAGCCGCGGGAAGCCGAGGTTGCCGAAGATCAGCAGCCAGTTGATCAGGACGTTGAGGAAGAAGGCGGCGACCATGACGACGAGGGCCGAGCGCGGCCGCTCCATCGCCGAGACGAACGAGCGCAGCACGACGAACCAGCCGGCCGGGATCAACCCCGGCACAAGCGCCCGCACATAGGCCGCAGCCTCGGCCGAGACCGCCGGTTCCTGGCCGGCGACGAGGAGGATCGCCTCGGTCTGCCAGAGCGCGAGGCAGCACGGCAGGCCGAGGAGCGTCACCGCCCAAAGCCCCTGCCGCACCGAGCGGCGGGCGTCGCGCAGGAAGTGACTGCGGGCGCCGCGCGCCTGCGAGACGAGCGGCGACACCGCCACCGCCACGCCGATCAGGAACATCAGCGGCACGAAGTTCACGCCGGAGCCGAGCGCCACCGCGGCGAGCGCCTCGGCGCCGAGCCAGCCGACCATCACCACGTCGGTCGTGTTGATGGCGATCTGGGCGAGCTGCGTCGCCGCCAGCGGCAGCGCCAGCATCAGCGTCGCCCGCGCCTCGGTGGCGAGACGGGGCAGACGGCGGGCGAAGGCGGAGGGCGGCGGAGACATCGGACGACCGGTGGTGGCAGGCGCCGTCGCGGAATGGCGGCGGGCGAGCCGACCCTTGAAGCCGATCCGGCGCGCCAGTGCCAATCAAAAGAGCAGATGGATGCGATCCGCCGCGCCGATGGACGGGATGGACCGCGGAAATGGACGGTCACCCCGGGTCTTCGTATCGGTTTGATCCGGTGACCCCGTCCTCGGGGCAAACCCTCCCCCCTCGCGGGGGAGGGTAGGGAGGGGGGGCGGCCGCAAATGAGGCGTCCGAAGGAAGCACGGGTCGCTGCAGCAATGGACCCTTCGCGGCAAGCGGAGAGAGTCTTCCCTCGCCGCTGCCGCGGCGCGGCCCCCCCTCCCGTCGCGCCTTTGGCGCGCCGACCTCCCCCGCGAGGGGGGAGGGTTTCGGTTCGCTCTTTTGGGTGACGTCTAGAACGACCTCTCACGCCACCTTGACGAGATGCGACACCAGTGGCCGGCCGCCGATGTGGAAGGCCTGTACCTCCGCCTGCAGGCGGGCATCCGCCACGGTGCCGCGCTGGTGCTGGCGGAGGTGCTCCTCCCAGGTCGGCGTCTCGAACCACTCGACGATCCACTCCGGTTCGGCGACGTCGACATAGGCGCCCCAGCGCACAGCGCCGTCGCGCCGGCGCACCACCGCGAGCTTCTCCAGAAGGGCGAGGAACTCAGCGTGACGCTCGACCGGCACGCGGTACTCGACCGTCACCAGCGCCCGGCGCCGGCCTGCCGGAAGGCCGGGCGGCAACTCCGGCGGTGGCTCCCAGGCGGGGGCGGCGTCGAGGTGCTGGTCGCCGGCCGGCAGCGGCATCAGCCAGCCGATCAGCGCCGCCACCGTGCCGGCGCCGGCGACGACGAGGAGCGCGATCTGAAGCGACCAGTGCTGGGCGATGACGCCCCACAGGATGCTGCCGCCGGTCATCGCGCCGAAATAGGCGGTGCGGTAGACGGCGAGGCCGCGGGCGCGCACCCAGTCGGGCAGCACGGCCTGGGCGCCGGACATCATCGCCGTCAGCACCGCGACCCAGGCGGCGCCGGCGACCGCGACGGAGGCGAACGCGACCGCGAACACGTCGGTCAGCGCCAGCACGCCGACGCCGGCGGCGTAGACGAGCGAGCCGGCGAGCACCATCGGCTCGGTGCCGAAGCGGCGGCGAACGCGCTGCATCACCATCGCCCCGCACACCGCCCCCGCCCCGAGCGCACCGAGCAGGATGCCGTAGCCGGCCGGCCCGGTGCCGAGCTGGTCCCGCGCGACGGCCGGCAGCAGCGCCCACAGCACGCTCGCAAACGCCAGGAACAGCATCGAGCGCACGATCGTGCGCTGCAGCGGCGGATGGCGGCGCGCATAGCGCAGCCCCGCGCGGATGGCGCTGCCGAAGCGCTCGGGATGCTTGCGCACCGTCGGCTGCCGCGGCCACCAGAACAGCACCGCGAGGCCGAACACATAGGCGGAGACGTCGATCAGATAGGCCGATGCCGCCCCCGCCGTCGCCACCACCGCGCCGGCGATCGCCGGGCCGACGGCGCGCGAGACGTTGATGCCGACGCCGTTCAGCGCGATGGCGAGCCGCAGTTCCGAGCGCGGCACCAGCTCGGAGATCACCGCCTGCCAGACCGGGAAGGTCATCGCCGTGCCGATTCCGGCGCAGAAGGTCAGCGCCAGGAGGAGCGGCGCCGTCATCAGCCCGGCCGCCGTCAGGCCGGAGAAGGCGAGGCCGACGGCCGCGAGCCACAGTTGCACCGCGATCATCATCTTGCGGCGGTCGACGATGTCGCCGATGGCGCCGGCCGGCAGCGACAGCAGGAACACCGGCAGCATCGCCGCCGCCTGCACCAGCGCCACATAGACCGGACCCGGCGCGAGGCCGGTCATCACCCAGCCGGAGGTGGCGTCGCGCACCCACATGCCGATGTTGCCGGCGGTGGCCGCGAGCCAGAGCAGCGCGAAGGCGCGGTGGCGCAGCGGCGCCAGCACCGAGACCTCGGTGCCGCTTGCGTCAGCGCCGCCCGACCGTCCGGCCACCGGCTTCCCTTCCCTGCCCCGTTCCACCGACGGGCGCGGGAGCGGAAAACCCGCCACGGCGCGCCGTCACCGGTGCGCTCTCGGTCGACGCACGGATGCGAGTGTACACGGCCATGGGGCCGTGTACACCTAGACGCTGGGCGCCCGCGGCGGGCGAGCGGGAGGTCAGTCCTCGGTTCTGTCGAACAGGTAGGGCTGCTCGTCGAGGATCAGGCGCAGCGAGTCGAGCCGGCCCTTCGCGTCCATCTGGAACTGCGCGAAGCCGGCCGGCTGCTCGCCGGACGTGGCGACGATCGGCGCGAACCGGCCCTCCGGCAGCAAGCGCACGGTGAAGACGTCGCCGTCGAAGGGCTCGAGCGCCAGCTTGGCGCCGGTCTTCTCCAGCGCCATGACGAGCCGCTCGCCATCGACGGTGATCGCCGCCGGGCCGAATTCCTGGGTGCCGTAAGCGCCGGCGAGATCGGCGAGCGGGCGCGGCGGGCGGGCATCCGCCGGCTTCACGTAGGTCGCCGCCTCGGCGTCGAACTTCGCCTTCGCCGCGGCGGCGGCCTGGGCGAAGTGGTCGAAGTCCGGTTCGCCGAGAATGCGCCGGTAGAACCACATCGCGGACACGTCCGGGAAGCCGCGGTTCTCGCTGTTCGACAGGATGACGATGCCGACGTTCTCCTCAGGAATGAGGCCAACGTGGGCGCCAAAGCCGGACGTGCCGCCATTGTGCCAGACGACCCGCCCCTCGGGCAGTTCCTGGATCACCCAGCCGAGCGCGTAGGACTGCTGGTCGTTGAGCGCCACCTTCGGCGTCCAGGTGTAGCGAAGCCCGGCTTCCGAGACGATCGCCTTGCCCTCGAAGGTGCCGCGGCCGACGAGGGTGCGCACCCACTTCGTCATGTCGTCGACGGAGGAGTTGATGTTGCCGGCCGGGCCCAGAATGTAGGGGAAGGACGGATCGAACGGGATCGCCACCGCCCCGTTGCCGTCGAACCGGTGGCCCTCTGCATGGTTGCCGTCGGCCTCGATCGCCTCGGCGGTGGAGGAGGTGCGCGTCATGCCGAGCGGACCGAGGATGCGCTCCTCGGCCACCTCGAACCAGTCCGCCTTGTCGTCCAGGCGCGCGACGATGCGGCCGGCGATCAGGTGCAGGATGTTCACGTAGCCGAAGGTCGAGCGGAAGCTCGTGATCGGCTCGGCGAAGCGCAGCGAGTAGACGAGGGCGTCGGCGTCGTAGCCGAGGCCGGTCATCACGTCGTTGACGTAGGGCCGCATGCCGGAGCGCTGGGCGAGCATGTCGTAGACCCGGAATTCGCGCGTCACCCACGGGTCGTGCAGGGTGAAGGTCGGGTCGACGGCCAGCACCCGCTGCGCCCAGTCGAGCTTCTTCTCCTCGACGAGGATGGCGAGCGTCGTCGCCAGGAAGGCCTTGGTGGTGGAGCCGATCTGGAAGAGCGTGCCGGTGTCGACCGCCGCCCCGCCCGCGGCGCGGACGCCGAAGCCCTTGGCATAGACGACCTCGTCGCCGACGACGATGCCGACGGACGCGCCGGGGACGGCGAAGTCGGCCATGCCCTTTTCGAGCATCGCCTCGAACTCGGGGAGGAGCGCCTCCACCTTCGCCTTCGCCAAGGTGGCCGCGTCCTGCGCGGTCGTGTCCTGCGCAATGGCGGCGAGCGGCGCCAGCGACAGCCAGGCCGCCGTTGCGGCGCCGAGCGCCAGCTGCAGCGTCCGCAGGCGCGGGCTCGGACCCGCATGGCCGCCGTCGCGCTGGTGTTGCCGATACCCGATCATGAGGTCCTTCCCGTTCTCGCACCGTCGATCGCGCCGGCGCTCGCCCGGCGGCGGCCGGACAGTCTCACGACTTCGCCCGCTCCGTCCACCGGGGGCCGTGCACCGCGGTGCAAGGTTGACGACGGGCGCCGCGTGCCATTGAACACCTGCGGAAAAAAATTTGCCGCCCCCTGCATCCGGAGCGGTGGCGCGCGAGTACCCCGGTCCCGAGTCCTGGGCTCGGGGTGGGTTCCGCTCTCGGGAACCCTCGTTTTCGTGGTGACGGCGAAGGCCGACGCCGCTCCCTCTCACCTCTGCCGCTCAGCCCGATCGCATGCGCACCTGGTCCCTGCAGACACAGCTCGCCGTCATCCTCACGCTGCTGACGCTCGGCGCCATCGCCGCGATCGGCCTCGTCGTCGACCGCGTGTCGACGCGCGAACTGACGCTGTCGATCGGCCGCGAGATGCGCGAGCTCGCCGCCCAGATGCGCGACAAGCTCGACCGCTCGATGTTCGAGCGCTACCGCGACCTGTCGATCGTCGCAGCCCTCGATCCGCTGATCGCTCCGGAGCTGCGCGACAAGAACCGCCGCGCCCACCTCGCCAACCTGCAGCGCACCTACCCCGACTATGCCTGGATCGGCTACACCGACCGCGCCGGCAAGGTGCTCGCCGCCACCGGCGGCCTGCTCGAGGGCGCCGACGTTTCCGAGCGGCCGTGGTTCAAGGGCGCCGTCGCCGGCCCCTTCGTCGGCGATGTCCACAAGGCGGTTCTGCTCGAGAAGCTGCTGTCGAACCCCGACCCCACCGCCCCGCTGCGCTTCGTCGACGTGGCGATGCCGCTGAAGGACGCCGCCGGCACCGTCACCGGCACCGTCGGCGCCCACCTCAGCTGGTCGTGGGCGGCGGAGATCAAGACCTCGCTGCTGGCGGCCGACCACATCGCCGACGGCGTCGAGATCCTGGTGCTGTCGGCCGACGGCGACGTGCTGCTCGGCGACCCACGGCTCGAGGGCCAGCGGCTCTCGCTTGCGAGCGTCGCCGCCGCGCAGCGGGGCGAGACCGGCGTCGCCGAGGAGGTCTGGCCGGACGGTATCGACTATCTCACCGGCTACAGCCGCTCCCGCGGCTTCCGCGACTATCCGGGGCTCGGCTGGATCGTGCTGGCCCGCCAGCCGGTCGAGCTCGCCCTCCGCCCCGTCGAGACGGTCGAGCGCCTGATCCTCGCCGGCGGCCTCGGCACCGCCCTGCTGTTCTGCGTCATGGGGTTGCTGATCGCCCGCCGGGTGGCGTCTCCGCTCGCCCGCCTCGGCGCGGCGGCTGCCGCCATCGGGGCCGACAGCCGGGTGCAGGACGTGCCGCCCGTCGGCGGCTTCGCCGAGGTGCGCGCGCTCGCCGCCGCGCTGCGCGCCATGCTCGCCCGGCTCGGCCAGAAGCAGGTCGAGCTCGAGCAGGCGAACGCCACGCTGGAGACCCGCGTCGAAGAGCGCACCGCCGAGCTGACGCGGTCGAACCAGGCGCTCGCCGAGGAAGTCGCCGAGCGGCGCCGCATCGAGGCCGAGCGCGAGGGCCTCATCGGCCAGCTGAAGCAGATGGCGGAGACCGACTTCCTCACCGGCGTCCTCAACCGCCGCTCGTTCTATGCGACGGCCGAGCGGGAGCTCTCGGCGGCCCGGCGCTATGTCCGCGGGCTCGCCGTGGTGATGCTCGACATCGATCACTTCAAGGCGATCAACGACCGCCACGGCCATCAGGTCGGCGACGAGGTGCTGAAGACGGTGGCGGCGGTCTGCCGGGCCGAATGCCGCGACAGCGACGTGGTGGCGCGCTATGGCGGCGAGGAGTTCGTGCTGCTCCTGCAGGAGGCCCACCCGGGCGACGCCCGCGACGCGGCCGAGCGCATCCGCGCGGCGCTGGCGCGGGCGCCGGTCCGCGTCGGCGATCTGACGATCCCGGTGACGGCGAGCCTCGGCATCGCCACCGCCGGACCCGAGACGGCGGGCGTCGACCAGCTGATCCGTGCGGCGGACGCCGCCCTCTACCGCGCCAAGGCGGCGGGGCGGGACCAGGTCGTGGCGGCGTCGGCGGGCTGAGGCCGCTCGCTGTCGGGGGCGGCGCTCCCTGCATCGCCGAACCCGCGGCCGCCCCCTCCCTGCCCTCCCCCGCGAGGGGGGAGGGTTCGCGTCGAGATTTTGGGGATGTCTGCGCTGACGGCAGCGTTGGTCGTTGTTCTCGTCAGGGACGTGAAACAGCCGTCGTAAACCCTCCCCCCTCGCGGGGGAGGGCAGGGAGGGGGGCCGCGAGCACAGACGCTGCCAACGGCCTCCGTCGATCGCCGGAAAGCCCCTGGGCCGCCCGGCAAGCCGCCCTCAACCAGGCCGCTCCGCCTCCGCCCACCGAGCCGCGGCGCTGTCATCCGCGTCCGTCGCCGACACCCAGCCGCTGATGTTGCCGTCGGCGCCGTGCTCGCGCTTCCAGAACGGCGCCCTGGTCTTTAGGAAATCCATCAGGAACGCCGCGGCGTCGAAGGCCGCCGCACGGTGCGCCGATGCCGTCGCCACCAGCACGATCGGCTCTCCCGGGCGGACGAGGCCGTGGCGGTGGACGACGCGCAGGCCGGTGATCGGCCAGCGCCGCTTCGCCTCCGCGGCGATGCGGCCGATCTCCTCCTCGGCCATGCCGGGATAGTGCTCGAGCTCGAGGGCGGCGAGCCGTCCGCCCTCGTCGCGGCAGTAGCCGACGAAGCTGACGGTCGCCCCGACAGCGCCGTCCACCACCAGCCGAGCGGCCTCGGCGGCGGGGTCGAAGGCGGTGCCGACGATGGAAACCTCCGCCATTCGCATACCTCGGCCAGGGGAGCCCGATCGCTCCGGGGCGGCGGCCTCAGCCGCCGGTCATCGGCGGGAACAGGGCGATCTCGCGCGCCCCGGCGATCGGCGCCGAAGCGGCGACATGAACGCGGTCGACGGCGACGCGGATCGTCTCGGGGCGCTCGAAGGCGTGGGCGTAGTTCTCGCCGCGGCGGGCGAGCCAGGCGACGAGCTCGCCCGCCGTGCCGACCTCGGCCGGCGGCGCGAGGTCTTCCTCGGCGAGGCCGATGCGTTCGCGCACCCAGGCGAAATAGAGCACCCTCACGGCTCGCTCTCCACGAGGTGGCCGATGCCGGCGCGGAAATAGTCCCAGCCGGTGTAGAGGGTCAGGATCGCCGAGATCCACAACAGCCCGAGGCCGATCGTGGAGAGATAGGGGATGACGCGGTCGCCGGCGGGATGGGCGAGCAGCACGCCGACGGCGACGAGCTGCGCCGTCGTCTTGTACTTGGCGAGCTTCGTCACCGGTACGCCGACGCGCAGCTCGGCGAGGTATTCGCGCAGGCCCGAGACCAGCATCTCGCGGCAGAGGATGATGATGGCGGCGATCAGCGACCAGCCTCCGATCGTGCCGGAGCCGGCGAGCAGCAAGAGGCAGGTGGCGACGAGAAGCTTGTCCGCGATCGGGTCGAGCATGCGGCCGAGGGCCGATTGCTGCTGCCAGGCGCGGGCGAGGTAGCCGTCGAAGAAGTCCGTCACGGCGGCGGCGACGAAGATCGCGACCGCGGTCCACCGCGCCTCGTCGCCCGGCACAAAGTGACAGGCCGCCACCGCCGGTACGGCGGCAATGCGCGCGTAGGTGAGGATGTTCGGCAGGCTGAGAGCGGTGCCGCGCGCCACGTCGCGAAGCCTCCGTACGCGAGAAACCGGAGCGCCCGTCAGACCATGCGCGAGGGGGCGGCGTCAACGCCGCAGATCGTCGCCGCTCCCGACGCGATGTCGGGCGGCGCACCTTCGCGCGCCGGCCCTCCGCCATCGCGGGGCCGACGCGCCCGCGGTGGGCGTGTCTACTGGACGGGCGGAGGCGTGGGCGCGGCCGCTACCGGCGGCGGGGTCGCGACGGTCGCCGCGGCGGGGGTCGCCGGGGTCGCCGCGCCAGGCACGTTCGTCCCGGCTGCAAAGCCCGGAGGAGCCGGCGGGGCGCGGTCGAGGCCGACGATCTCGATACCCTCCGGCGCCAGTACCTTGGCGGCGCCGGCCCGGCCGGCGGCACCGGCGACGAGGGCGCGCATCTGCGGCGCGATCTCGGCGAGCTGGGCGAACTTGCCGTGGTTGAGGCCGTCGATCGACTTCACCTTCGTCATGTCGATGACGACGGCCCCGAGCTCGACGAGCTCCTCGTCGTCGGTGTAGGCGCCGACCCGGAGCTTGTCGCCGGCGAGAAAGTCGGAGATGCCGAGCGCCTTGTCGTCGCGCGAGACGATGATGATGAAGGGCTTGGCCGGCTTGCCGAAGCGCTTCAGCTGCGTCTTGAAGACGTCGACGTCGATGTCGGGGGCGGCGAGCACGACGGCCCCGAGCCGCTCGATCGGCGGCAGGTTGCCGGAGATCTTGATCTGGCGCAGCGCCTCCACCGTCACCCAGTTGCCCATCGAGTGGGCGATGATCGACACCTCCTCGGCGTCGCTGGCGAAGGCGAGGCGGATGGTCTCCTCGAGCCCGTCGCGCGCCGCCGTGGCGCTGTTGTTGTCGTAGAGATAGCCCTCGGTCTTGCCGCGCGACGCCCAGGTGAACAGCACCGGCACCATCGGGGCGTGCGAATCGTCCGCGAGCTGCAGGATCCGGTACATCGCCTCGTTGAACTGCGTGTTGTAGCCGTGCACGAAGATCGCGACCTTGCGCTGGCCGGGGGGGCGGAGCGCCAGCTGCGCCTTCAGGTCGGCGAGGAACTCGGCCTCGCTCTCGCGGAACACCGCCTCGCGTACCACCATGTCGGTGGCGGGATTGCCCGGGGCCTGCTTCGGATACTCGATCTGGCCCGGCTGATGGGTCGGCGGCACGGTCATGTCGAAGCGCGCGAACGACAGCCTGCTCTCCCGCTCGCCGTTGTAGAAGACGCCCGGCCGCTTGTCGCGCTGGCGCGTCGAGGCCACCAGGATGACGTGTTCGCGCTCGCCCACCCCGGCCGCCTCGGCGACGGGCATCAAGGCGTCGAGCCCGGGCCGTCCGGCGCAGCCGGCGACCAGCGTGACCAGCACGGCGGCGGCGGCGAGGCGGCCGATGACGGCCCGGCCGCGCGGCGCGGCGAGGCCCGTGAGTGCGTTTCGCATTCCCTGTCCGATGTGCACGCCGGAGCCCCCGCTCTCGCGTATTCCGTTTCAGCGAAGCCGTAGCACCGCTGCCGTCTCGGAGGCGAGGGGGATTTCCCGCGATGGCTAACGGCCGCAAGCCCGGGGCCAGCCTCTGGCGCAGCGCCCCGGAGGCTTCTATATGTCGGGACGGCGACGCTGCGCGGTTCGACGGAGACTCACTATCCCCGGGGCCTTATCGATCCAAACGGGGGCTGTACCTGGCCGGGTCCGTGGACCCGGACACACGGCTCCCACCTACTCCGTAGGTCTCCCGGGATCGATCTCCTCTGACGGCCGAGGCGGCTCGCCACGATTTTCCCGGCTCCCGGCGCCCGCGTGGTCGAGGCAGCCTTGAGCGACGTCGCCTCCCGGAAGGCGGCCCTGCGCACCGAGGCCCTCGCCCGCCGCGCGGCCCTCGACGACCCCGCCCGGACGCAGGCGGCCGAACGGCTCGCCAACAGCATCGATGCCCTGGCGATCGCCCCCGGCGCCGTCGTCTCCGGCTTCGTGCCGGTGCGCGGCGAGATCGACCCGATGCCGCTGCTCGCGGCACTCTCCGCCCGCGGCCACCCATTGGCGCTGCCCGTGGTGATGGGACCGACGGAGCTCGTCTTCCGGCGCTGGCGTCCCGGCGAGGCGCTGCAGGCGGCCGGTTTCGGGCTGTTTCATCCACCCGCCGAGGCCGGCCCGATCGATCCCGACGTGCTGCTGGTGCCGCTCGCCGCCTTCGACCGGCGAGGCCACCGCATCGGCTACGGCCGCGGCTATTACGACCGGGCGCTCGCCCGCCTCGACGCGGCCGGCCCCCGGCGCGCCATCGGCGTCGCCTTCGCCGTGCAGGAGGTGCCGGCGGTGCCGGACGAGCCGCACGACCGCCGCCTCGACGCCCTCCTGACCGACGATGGCCTTCGCCCGACGTCGTGATCGGCGTCGCTCGGGACGCGACAACGGCCGCGCCGTCCGGCTAGACTTTCACGAGACGGGCGCCACCGGGCGTCGCCATGGCCGGGCGTCCCTCGCCCGGAGTCGAAAGGACCGCAATGCGCCTGTTGTTCCTCGGAGACGTCGTCGGCCGTTCCGGCCGGCAGGTCGTGTCCGAGCATCTGCCGCGGCTCGTCGAGGCGGCGGCGATCGACTTCGTCATCGTCAACGGCGAGAACGCCGCCGGCGGCTTCGGCATCACCGAGGAGATCGCCCAGGAGCTCCTCGACGCCGGCGCCGACGCGATCACCACCGGCAACCATGTCTGGGACCAGCGCGAGGCCCTCGTCTTCATCGAGCGCCAGCCGCGGCTGCTGCGCCCGGCGAACTTCCCAAACGGCGCACCGGGGCGAGGGGCGAACGTCTTCACGGCGCGTAACGGCGCCCGCGTACTCGTCGCCAACGTCATGGGGCGCGTCTTCATGGACGCCATGGACGACCCCTTCGCGGCGCTCGACCGCATCCTCGACGGCGCCCCGCTGGGCCTGGCCGTCGACGCCGTGGTCGTCGACGTCCATGCCGAGGCGACCAGCGAGAAGCAGGCGATCGCCTATTTCTGCGACGGGCGGGCGAGCCTCGTCGTCGGCACCCACACCCACGTGCCCACCGCCGACCACCGCGTGCTGCCGGAAGGCACCGCCTTCATGAGCGACGTCGGCATGTGCGGCGACTATGAATCGATCATCGGCATGGAGCGCGACGAGCCGATCTCGCGCTTCCTGCGCAAGATCCCCGGCGCGCGCTTCTCGCCGGCCCTCGGCGAGGCGACGCTGTCTGGCGTCGCGGTCGAGATCGACGACCGCACCGGGCGGGCGACGGCGATCGCCCCCCTGCGCCTCGGCGGCGCGCTGTCGCCGGTCAGCCCGCCCTTCTGGGACTGACGCACCGGCCCGCACGGCCCGGCCAGAATCGCCTGCGATCGTCGCCGTCGGGGGCGATTGACACGGGCGTATCACGACCATCACCATCGCGCCCCGACCGACCCGGCCGTCCGGCCACCGCCCAACGAGAACAACATGAAATCCGATGGCGAGATCGCCCGCGCGGCACAGCTTCGTCCGATCGTCGAGATCGCCGAAAAGCTCGGGGTGCCGGAGGACGCGCTGCACCTCTACGGCCACACCATCGCCAAGCTCGATCTCGGCTATCTCGCCTCGCTGGCCGAGCGACCGATGGGCAAGCTGGTGCTCGTCACGGCGATCAGCCCGACCCCCGCCGGCGAGGGCAAGACGACGACCACCGTCGGCCTCGGCGATGCGCTGAACCGGATCGGCCGGCGCGCCGTCATCTGCCTGCGCGAACCCTCGCTCGGCCCCTGTTTCGGCGTGAAGGGGGGGGCGGCCGGCGGCGGCTATGCCCAGGTCGTGCCGATGGACCGCATCAACCTGCACTTCACCGGCGACTTCCACGCCATCTCCTCCGCCCACAACCTGCTGTCGGCGCTGGTCGACAACCACGTCTACTGGGGCAACGCCCTCGGGCTCGACACCCGCCGCATCAGCTGGCGACGGGTGGTCGACATGAACGATCGGGCGCTGCGCCAGGTCGTCTCCTCGCTCGGCGGCGCCTCGAACGGCTTCCCGCGCGAGGACGGCTTCGACATCACCGTCGCCTCGGAAGTGATGGCGGTGCTCTGCCTGTCGGAGGGCCTCGCCGACCTCGAGGCGCGGCTGTCGCGCATGGTGATCGGCGAGACGCGCGAGCGCCGTCTCGTCGCCGCCGGCGAACTGAAGGGCGCCGGCGCCATGGCCGCACTGCTCCGCGAGGCGGCGATGCCGAACCTCGTGCAGACGCTGGAGGGCTCGCCCGCCCTGGTGCACGGCGGCCCGTTCGCCAACATCGCGCACGGGTGCAACTCGGTGGCGGCGACGCGAGCCGGCCTGCGCCTCGGCGACATCGTCGTGACCGAGGCCGGCTTCGGCGCCGACCTCGGCGCCGAGAAGTTCTTCGACATCAAGTGCCGCAGCGCCGGGCTGGCGCCGGACTGCGCCGTCGTCGTCGCGACCGTGCGGGCGCTGAAGATGCACGGCGGCCTGCCGAAGTCGGCGCTCGACCGCGAGGACGTCGCCGCCGTCGAGGGCGGCTTCGCCAACCTCGCCCGCCATGTCGAGAACGTCGGCAAGTTCGGCGTGCCGGTGGTGGTCGCCCTCAACCGCTTCGCGAGCGACACCGGAGCCGAGCTCGATCGCGTCGTCGCACTTTGCCGTGATCGGCTGGGGGTCACCGCCATCGTCTGCAGCCACTTCGCCGACGGCTCGGCCGGGGCGGAGGCCCTCGCCCGCCGGGTCGCCGAGACCCTCGACGGTCCGGCCACGACGGCCGGATTCCGGCCGCTCTATCCCGACGACCTGCCGCTCGCCGAGAAGCTGCGCACGGTCGCCCGCGAAATCTACCGCGCCGACGACATCGTCGTGCCGGACGCTGTGGCCGACAAGCTCGCGCGCTGGGAGGCCGACGGCTTCGGCCGTCTGCCGGTCTGCGTCGCGAAGACGCAGTATTCGTTCTCGACCGACCCGGGTCGCCGCGGCGCGCCCACTGGTCACGTGGTGCCGGTGCGCGACGTGCGATTGTCCGCCGGGGCCGGGTTCGTGGTGGCGATCTGCGGGGACATCCTGACGATGCCAGGCCTGCCGCGCACGCCCGCCGCCGAACGAATCGGGCTCGATGCACACGGCGAGATTGTCGGTCTGTCCTGACCCCGGGGGCCGGCAGATGCTGCACTGCGGTCGCTCACGAATTCTATCAAGCGGACGTGATCGACCGGCTCTTTGTGCTCTGCAAAACGCCATGCTATGGCAATGTGCGTAGTGAGGCGGTTCCTCGACCCAACCTCACGATCAGTTCAGATGTGTCGGTGTTTTCCGCGTGCTACCTCCCACGCCGGCCACGGCGTGGTGTGTCACGGGGTTGACGTCGGCGGCATTCAAAGTTCATCGCGCTTCCGGGACCGGTGGGGTTCCGACCGCTTGTTGATATGGGGTTATTATTATGGCGACGGTACCGGGCAGCGAAAACGTACAATTCACGAAAGAGCAGAAGCAGATCATCGCTGACTTCCTGCCGGAGAAGAACAAGGACATCAATGTCGTAAAGTTCGATCCTCGTGATCCGCCGGAGTTCGACAAGGATCTCTACAACTACGGCATGTTCACGGTGAACTTCGGCAAGACCTACGAGATGGGGGACAATCTCGCTGGTCTGACGCTGGGCGAGAAGGGCAATGCCAACATCGTTGGCAACGACCTCGACAACCTGGTTCTCGGCAACGAAGGCAACAACACCGTCGACGGCGGCAAGGGCAACGATCTGCTCTTCGGCCTGGACGGCAGCGACAACCTGAGCGGTGGCGGCGGTCGCGATTCGATCTTCGGCGGCGACGGCAGCGACTCGATCGACGGTGGCAACGGCGACGATCTTCTGCGCGGCGAGACCGGCGACGACACCATCAAGGGCGGCGGCGGCGACGACAGCATCTCCGGCGACAGCGGCAAGGATTCGCTCGACGGTGGTAACGGCGACGACACGATCGAGGGCGGCAACGGCAACGACACCATCAAGGGTGGCTCCGGCGACGACTCGCTCAACGGCGGCGACGGCAAGGACAGCATCGAGGGCGGCGCGGATAACGACACGCTCTTCGGCACCGGCGGCAACGACAAGCTGTTCGGCGACGGCGGCAACGACGACTTGTTCGGCGGCAGCCAGAACGACACGCTGAACGGCGGTTCGGGCAAGAACGAGCTCACCGGCGGTGGCGGCAAGGACACCTTCGACATCGACGACACCGGCAAGGGCACGAAGCAGACGATCACTGACTTTGAGCCGAACAAGGACGTCATCGACCTCAAGGACTTCAACACCAAGTTCGGCGACCTCAAGCTGAAGAACGACGGCGACGGCGTTCTCGTGCAGGTCAAGGGCAGCAAGGTGAAGATCCTCATCGAGGGCTTCGACAAGAACGACGTCAAGAAGGACTGGTTCGACTTCTGATCGAACGGGGTCCCGCGCCACGTCGGCGCGACGGCAAGATCGGCGGTCGGGGTATGGCGAGCCATGCCCCGGCCGTCTTCATTTGCGCTGCTGCATTTTCGCTGCTGCATTCGACGTCGAGGATGCGTCCACTTCGAGGATGCGTTCATTCGGGCACGCCCGTGCCGTCCTCCCTCCGGCGCAGCGTCGGCCCCCGTGGATAAGCCGGGGCGGCAGCGTGAAGACGCCCCCCGTCGCGCGCAGGATCGGGCTTCGGGACCAGCGGCCGCGCCGAACGCCGCCGGCGGCTTTCAGCCGGCCGGATCGCAGCGCGGCGGCATCATCGACACTTGGCGGCGAGGCGCCTCCCGGAGGCGCGGCCATGCTGTCACCATGGATTGGTGCGAACCCTGCCCGTCATGAGTGATCCCCTCTTCGGCTCGATGGAATTCGGTGGCGCGGCACCCCTCTTCGGCGGTGACGACGATGCCTTCGCGCCGAACTCCGGACCGTTTGTGGACGGAGCCACCGCCTTTGCGGATATCGATCTCGATCCGGAGATCATTTGCGGCCTGGTGCCCTGGCACGGCGGTGCCTTCGCCCTGCTGGTGCCGGAGATCCCGTCCGGAACGATCACCGTCAGCCGTGGCCGCGTCGCCCTCGCGGTCCTCGCCCAGACCCGGCTCTTGCGCACCGACGGCAGCAAGACGCTGGTCGTCGTCGCCGGGACAACGCCCGCCGCCGGCGGCGAAGCGTTGATCCTCTCGGTGTCCGGCGACGGGGGCACGAGCCACCGTCCGCTTCGCCCGACACCGGCCCCCTTCGACCGGACGCTCGCGACCCTGCTCGGGCAGGCGATGGCCCGCCTCGAGCAGACGGAGACGCGCCGGAACTGGCAGCCGCTGCTGCGCCATCTGGCGACCACCAGCGAGCTCGGCGTGCGCGCCGACCTGTCGCTGCCGGTCGGGCCCGGCCTGGCGCTGGTCCTCGACGGGGACCTCGGGGCGACGGAGGAGCAGCCGCTGGCGTTCGCCCTCGATGGCGGGCAGCTGACGGCGACGAAGGCCCGGCTCGCGCTCGATCCCGAGACGGGCCGGTCGATCATCCTCCTGCCTGTCCAAGGGGCGCGGTACTTCGTCATGCTCGACGACGGGCTGGTCGACGTCTCCTGTCCGCCCGGAGCGACACGCTCGGCCATCGCACGCGCCCCCGCGGCGATGGCGCTGCGCGCCAGCGAGGCGGAAGTACTCCTGGATCTCGTCGCCGAGCTCGGCCTCGAAATCGGGCCGCGCGTGCCGGACTGGCTTCCGATAGCCCACGCCCTCGGCTGGCGCGGGACCGACGGCGGCAGCATCGCCCTCGTCGGCGCCGTCGCGGTCGAGGCCGGCACCGTGCTGTTTCTCGCGAGCGACGACCGGGAGCACGAGCTCGGCACTCTCGTGGTCCGGGACGTGTCCAACGCCGGCGAGCGACTGTTCGACGCCGCGCGGCCGATCGCGGCGTTCCACCCCGACGCCGAGCGTCACCCCGGTCGCCTGCACCTGGTCCTGCTGCTGCCAAGGCGTCTCGGGGCGGGGGCCTTGCACCTGTCGCTCGCCGGCAAGACCGACGGCGGCGGCTGGGTGCGCACGATGGACGCCGGCGCCACGCGCACCGAGGCGATCCTGCGCGCCTGGCTGCCCCCCGAGCCCGCCGACGCGACCTATGTCCGCATCGTCGCAGCCTCCGTCCGCGCCAGCGCGTCGCGCGTCCCGGTCGTGGTCGTCGGCGACGAGATCCCGGACCGTGCCGGAACGGCCGAGACGGTGATCCTCCTGTTCGCATTCGACGCCGACGCGGCAGCGATCGAGCGGACCCTGCAGTCGGTCCCGGTGGCCGTGCGGCGCAGCATTCCGATCGTGATCGTGCTAAGATCATCCGATCCCGACTACGACCGCACCCTGGAGCACCTCGCCACGACCGCCAGCACTCCGGACCTCGCGATCGCTACCCTCGTGCTGGCGGGCCCCTGCGGCCCGGCGGCAGCGCTGTCGCTGGCGGTCACCCGCCTGCAGGCCGCGGCGTTCGTGCTGCTCGACGCGGGAGCGCGCCTGCCGGACGCGTCAGACCGTCATCCAGTTTTCGAGCGCGCCGGGTCCGCCGACGACGACACCCTGCTCCTCGCCTCCGGTGGAGACCCGCCCTCGGGAGCGGTCGTGTCGCGGGAGGTCCTGCAGCGCTCGCTCGGGGCAACCGATCACCGGCTCGCCACCCTGCCGGCCGCCCTCGCCGACATCGCGCGCGTCGCGGCCGAGGGGGGAGGAGACGTCGTCCGCCCGGACGAATTCGCTGTCGAGCCCGACGCACTCCGGCAGGCGACGTTCGACGCCCTGGTGGACCGGGCCCTTGTTACAGATTTGCGGCCAGCCGCCGCGCACCGAGGAACCGCCTGATGGCGATCGTCACCGATTCACGCGAGCTGCGCGAAGTCCTGCGCACCTGCCGCACCAACTTCGTCTTCGCCACGTGGTTCCACACGATCGCCACGGCGCTCGGATTCTCCTACATCCTGTATCTGATCAACGTCTTCGATCGCGCGGTTCCGAGCCGAAGCTACGATACATTGATCGCGTTGTTCATCGGGGTGTTCATCGCCCTGATCTTCAAGGGCCTGTTCAGCTACGTCCGCACCAATCTGCTGATCAAGGCGACGTTGCGCCTCGACAAGGTCCTCGCAGGCCGGACCTTCCGTGCCCTGATGGAGAAGAGCGCGTCGCAGCGCGACGAGACCGGCGCCCAGCCGCTGCGCGATCTCATGATGTTCCGGCAGTTCTTCTGTGGTGGCGGCGCCATTACGGCGATGAGCGTGCCGTGGGTCGGAGTCTTCCTGGGCCTGCTGTATCTGATGTACGTCTGGGTCGGCGTGCTCGCGACGGTGTTCCTGGTCCTCAACGTCATCATGGCGATCGTGCAGATGGCGGTGACGCGCGGCACCATCGAGGCGGCGTCGGCGGCGATGCAGGCGTCGATGCGGGTCGCCGAGGCGAACATCCGCAGCGCCGATGCGGCGGTCGGAATGGGCCTGTTGCCCGGTCTCGTGCAGCGGTGGCTGCGCAGCAACGACGTGGCCGTCTCTGCGGAGGCCCAGGGCGGCATTACCGGAGCCAAGTTCTCGAGCTTCGAGGAGAGCTTCAGTCTCTTCCAGAAGGTCGCCATCATCACCGTGGTGGCGATCGGGACGATGAACGGTCAGCTCAACGTCGGCGTGGCGTTCAGCGCCATCATCATCTTCAACATGATGATGGGCCCGGTCATGCAGGTCGTGCATTCCTGGGAGAGCTATCTCGGAGCGAAAGAGGCCGGTGAGCGGCTCGCCTCCCTCTACGAGCAGTACCCGGCGCCCCCGGTGGCGATGCCGCTGCCACGTCCGAAGGGCGAACTCGCCATCCGCAACGTCAGCTACATGCCGCGGGGCGCCCCGAAGCCGATCCTGCGCGGCATCACCTTCGGGGCCCTCGCGGGCACCTCGCTCGCGATCGTCGGCCCTATCGGCTCCGGCAAGTCGACGCTCGTGCGCCTGATCATGGGCGTGATCCGGCCGTCGGCCGGCGAGATCCGCCTCGACGGCGTCGAGCTGTGGTCGTGGGACCGGGCCGATCTCGGCCGCCACATCGGCTACCTGCCGCAGGACATCGGCCTGCTCACCGGCTCGGTGGCGGAGAACATCGGCCGGTTCGGCACCTTCGGCGAGCGCGAGATCGTCGAGGCGGCAGTGCGCGCCGGCTGCCATGAAATGATCCTGAAGTTCCCGCAAGGCTACGACACGCCGGTGGGTGAAGGCGGCCATCCGCTGTCCGGCGGGCAGCGGCAGCTGATCGGGCTCGCACGGGCGGTGATCGGGCGGCCGGCCTTCGTGGTGCTCGACGAGCCGAACGCCGCCCTCGACGGGCCGGGCGAAGCGGCGCTGGTGAGCTGTCTCGCTGCGCTGAAGGAACTGGAGACGACGGTGGTGATGGTTTCGCATCGGCCGACGCTGGTGCAGCACCTCGACCGGGTCGCGCTGCTGCGCGACGGCGAGCTGCAGATCGTCGTCACCGCGGAAGAGTTCATGAAGCGGTCCGGGCGGCCACTCTCGCTGCGGATGGTGAAGGACGAGGCCTGAGATGTCGTTGATCGAGTATCACGGCCCGACGTTCGAGCGTCCGACCGACAACCCCCGCAAGGTCGTGCTGGCGGGTGTCGCCATCGCCGTGTTCTTCCTCGGCGGCATCTGCACCTGGGCGGCACTGGCGCCGGTCGCCCGTGCCTCGCGAGCCGAGGGCGTCGTCGTCGTCGAGGGCAGCCGGCGGCCGGTCCAGCATCGCGACGGCGGTCCGGTGGGCGAGGTCCTCGTCAAGGAGGGGCAACTCGTCAAGGCCGGTGACGTCCTCGTCCGGCTCGACCTCTCCGACGTGCGCGCCGAGGTGCAGGTGCTGACGACGCGGCGCGTCCAGGTAATGGCGCAGCTCGCCCGTTTCGCCGCCGAGGCGGCCGACGCCGAGACGATCAGCTTCCCCGCCGATCTGGAGGCGCGCCGCTCCGACCCCGACGTCGCCAACGTGCTCGATCAGGAAGAGCGCATCTTCCAGGCCGGGCGGGCCGCCGTGGCCGGCCGGGTCGGCCTGCTGCGCCAGCAGATCGAAGGCTACCAGCGGCAGATCGGCGGGCTCACTGGCCAGGTGCGCGAGACCGAGCGACAGGTGGACCTGATCGCCGAGGAACTCGTCGGCCTCAACCAGTTGCTCGCCAAGGGGCTGACGCCGAAGTCGCGCGTGCTCGCCCTGCAGCGCGAGTCGGCGAGCCTCAGCAGCACCCTCGAGGGCCTGCACGCCCAGATCGCGGCCTCCGGCAACGAGATCCACAGCGCCGAACTCGAGATCGACCAGATCCAGAAGGACCGCCGGCAGGAAATCTCAGCCGGCCTTTCGCAGGCCGGCGCGCAGCTCGCCGAGATCGAGCCCCGGCTCGTTGCCGCGCAGGATGCCCTGACGCGGATCGATCTCCCGGCACCCGTGGGCGGGCGCGTCCTCGGGCTCGCCGTGTACGGGCCAGGTGCCACCATCCTTCCCGGCCAGGTGGTGCTCGAGATCGTGCCCGACACCGCGCCCCTCGTCGTCAAGGCGAAGCTCGACCCCAACGACGTCGATCAGGTCCACCCCGGCCAGTTGGTCGACGTGCATATCCTCGCCTACAAGCAGCGCTACCAGGGCATCCTCAACGGCACCGTCCGCAGCGTCTCCCCCGACCGTATCGAGACGCCGAACGGTGAGGCCGCCTGGTTCGACGCGGTCGTCACACTGAACCCCGAGGACCTCAAGCGGGCCAATGTGGACCTAGTGCCGGGGATGGCGGCGACGTCGCTGATCAAGACCGGCGAGCGCACCGTGCTGCAGTTCTTCCTCGACCCGATCCTGCGCGTCTACGACTTCGCGATGAAGGAAGATTGATCCATTCTGGAACGGACAGAGGCTGGCGCGCGCCGCGACGACCGCCTATCGGAAACATCGGATATTGCGTGAGCGCAGCATCCGTCGTTAGGACGGTCTGCCGGATCGGCGACGACGCGGCTTCCACCATTCGACCGACGATCATCCACGAGCGTTAGGGGAGAGGACGACTTGAAGAAACCTGCCAATTTTCCGTTGGGGAGCTCGGCTGCCGCATCGACCACGACGAACACGACCGCGCGCGGCGGCGGCGTCGACATCAGCGGCGACAGCCCCGAGCTCATCGCCTTCGTGCTGCTGAAGAGCATCGTGCAGGTCGAGCAGTCCCGCCAGGAGCCCCACGTCTTCGAGAAGGACTGGCTTCTCGACACCTACGCCGAGTGCCTCGCCGCGGTACAGGGCAAGCGGGCGCCCGCCGAGCCGACCCCGAAGGCACGCGCGCCCAAGAAGGCCTGACGACCGGTCCTCTCGAGCAGCCGATGGTGGTGGACGCGGTCCGGAGACGGGCCGCGTCGTCTGCCGGCTGATCTCCTGCCGCTCCATCGCCGGGCGGTCGGCGGCGCCGCCGCCCGTTCCCGCTCAACCACCGACAGCCAGGGCGGCCCCCATGCTCCCGCCCCGCTCGAAACGGCGTGCGCCTTGAAGCTGCTCTTCGTTCACCCGAACCTGCCCGGCCAGTACAAGCTGATCGCGCCCGGCCTCGCCGCCGCGGGCTTCGACGTCACCGCCATCGGCCGCCATCCGATCGCGGTGAGCAGCCTGCCGGGCGTGACGGTGCATCGCTACAAGGGCAGCCCGATGCGGGTCGATCCCCGCTTCCCGCCGCTCGACGCCTTCGCCAACCAGATCCGCCAGGGGCGCGCCGCCGCGGCCCTGATGACCCGCCTCGGGGAAGAGGGCTACGCGCCCGACGTCATCATCGGCCACCCCGGCTGGGGGGATCTGATGTTCGCGCAGCAGATCTGGCCGGCCGCACGCCTGATCTCCTACCTCGAGTTCTACTATCGCGACGTCGGCGCCGACTACGGTTTCGATCCGGAATTTCCCGTGGATGGCCAGGACCGACAGCTGCTGACGCTGCGCAACCTCGCCCAGATCCACGCCCATCACCTCTCCGACCTCTGCATCTCGCCGACACGCTGGCAGCGCGGCCTCTTCCCCCCTGCCGTTCGCCGGTCGATCCACGTCGTGCACGAGGGTGTCGACACGCGGGCCCTGAAGCCGAAGCACACGGTCAGGATGCGGCTGCCCGACGGGCGGCTCCTGACGCGCGCGACGCCGGTGCTCACCTACAGCGCCCGCAACCTCGAGCCCTATCGCGGCTTCCACGTCTTCATGCGCACGCTGCCCGACATGCAGCGCGACAACCCCGACCTCTTCACCATCATCGTCGGAGGCGACGGCGTCTCCTACGGGCGGCGGCCACCAAACGGCGCCAACTGGCGCGAGGCGATGCTGGCGGAGGTCGGCGACCGCCTCGACCACGACCGCATCTGGTTCGCCGGCAAGCTGCCCTATGCTGACTACCAGCGGGTGCTGCAGCTCTCGGCCGTGCACACCTACCTCACCTTCCCGTTCGTGCTGTCGTGGTCGTTCATCGAGGCGATGGCGTGCGGGTGCACCATCGTCGGCTCGCAGACGGGGCCGGTGGAAGAGGTGATCGAGGACGGCGTCAACGGCCGGCTGGTTCCCTTCTTCGACCGCGAGGCGCTGCGTGCCACCGTGGCGGAGCTGCTCGCCGACGACGAGCAGCGGGCACGCCTCGGCGCGAGCGCCCGCCACCACGCCCGCCGCCACTACGACGTCCACGACGTCACCCTGCCGCGCTATGCCGAAGTGGTGCGGGCGATCGCCGAGGGGCGCCCGATCAGCCGCAAGCCGCCATCGCTCGCGACCGTCGCCGCAGCACACGCGCACGCGGAAGCCGCGGCGGACTGATCGCCGTCAGCGCGTCTTCGCGGCGGCGCGGCGGTGATGGATCGCCGCGATCGCGGTGACCAGCGCCGGCCGCCCGGCCATCGCCTCGAGGGCCGCGAGGCCGTCAGCGAGCCACGATGCGACGCCGAGGCGGGCGGGCGCGCCCACGTTCCCATTGCCGCCACCCTCTTCGTCGGCGGCCGCAGCGAGCGCCTTCGCGAAGGCGGCGAGGCGCGTCTTCGTCAGGCGGCCGGCTTCGCGTGAGGGCGAGACCTCGGCCGACCGGCCGGCCGCCGGCGCCCGCAACCCCGGCAGCCCGAAACCGTGCGCGAGGCCCATCGGCCACTCGGCCGGCAGGCGCGGCATGAGGGCGTCCCACGCGGCAAGCCGCATCACCGCGGCTGGAACGACCGCAAAGGCCGCCGGCAGCAGCGCCCGCTCCGCTACCCCAGCCGGCACGCCGCCCTCCCCGGCCAGCCGCTGCTCCATCAGCCGACGGAAGGCCTCCCGCTCGCGCCCCAGGCGGGCGGCTGCGGTGCGGTCGCGGCGCGGGTCCTCGCCGACGACGTTGCCGCCATGCTGCACGTAGTCCTGCACGACCGACGGCTCGAAGACGACGCGGCCCTGCACGCGCGCCACCAGCGCCAGCCAGTGGTCATGGAAGAGCCCCGGCAGGCGCGGCAGCGGCAGCGCAGCATCCACCACGGACATCCGCATCAGAGTCGAGGCGCCGGTGACCTCGTTCTCGGCGAGGAGATCGGCCAGCGACGGGCCCGGCAGACGGCGGGTCTCGGCGACCCCGGGCAGCGCGCGTCCCCCGGCATCGACGAGGCGCATCGCTCCGTGCACCAGCGCGACGCCCTCCGTCATGCGCGCGAGCATCCGTTCGAGCTTGTCGGGGTGCCAGCGATCGTCCTGGTCGGCCAGCGCCACGAACGACGCCCGCTGGTCGCCTGCCCGGAGTGCCCGCTCGAAGTTGCCGACGACGCCGAGCCGCGGGCCATGCCGGACGGAGATCCGTGGATCCGTGCGCGTCAGCCGCTCGACGAGGTCCCGCGCAGCCACAGTCTCGGATTCGTCGCTGACGACGAGGCGCCAGTCCCGCATCGTCTGGGCGCGGATCGACTCCAGCTGCGCCGCGAACAGCTCGCCGTTGGGCTCGAAGGTCGCCATCGCGATTGCGATGATGGGCGCGGGCTTCGTCGCTGGCGCCCGCCTCGCGACCGGTCGCCGCCTCACCTCGAATGTGCCGAGCGCCACCGTCCGCGTCAGCGCTTCTCCCCCGCCCGGCCCCGCCACCCCGACCCGCAGCGTCACCGCATGGCGCCCAATCGTCGGCGCCGGCCCCGTCCAGGCGAGGGCGAAGCCACCGAAGAGCTGCGCCGTGGCGTCGACGACATCGGTCGAGCGGGCGAACGCCTCGGCCCGCGGCAAGGCCTGGAAGACTTCGCGGGCCACTTCGTCGTCGCCGAGGCAGAGCGCGACGGTGGCGACCACGCCGCCCGGGCTGCAGGCAAAGCCGTCGGCGAAAAGCGTGACGGCTTCCCCGGCGAACACCGCCTCGGGCATTTGCGGCGTGACGCGGACGGCGAGCGTCGGCGGATCGGCCGTCCGCACCCGCTCGACCGCCTCGGCGATCAGCCGCGCAGGCGTGAGGCGCTTGCGGCCGCGCAGGGTGGCGGCACGGCGCTCCCGCTCCCACCACGGCTGAGGCATCGCCTCGGGGAAGGCCTCGAGGCCGCTCGCCGTGCGCGCGACGGGCGGCGACCCGAGGGCAAGCCAAGCCTCCAGCGCCGAGCCGGCACCGTTGGCGAGGGCCGCCGCGACGGCCGGCTGCGTCGTCCACACGAAGGCCTCGTCGAAGACGGCGGACGGCGACGGCGCCTCGCCGCGCTCGATCGCATCGAGATAGGCCGCGAGCGCCGCCGCCAGCACCACGGGCGGTGCGGCGCCAGTTTCGACGGACCGGCCGGTCGCCGCCAGCACGAACACGGGGTCGAAGACGGCGCAGGGCGGCACGCCGCGGCGGACGGCCTCTGCCAGATAGAAGCGGCCCACGGAACGGAAGCCCCAGCCGGCGAGCGCGTCCGGTGCGACGCCCAGCGTCGTCAGCACGAAGGCCGGATCGAGCACCGGCAGAAAGGTGCGGCCCTCTTCGTCGGCGGCGGCGAACGCCGCCCGCACCCAGGCGCCGTCGCCCGCGAGCGTCCCGGCCGCGCGTCGGCGGACGATCCTCTCGCGGAGAAGCGGATGCGGCGACAGCCCGGCCGGCAGGCCCCGCCCGGCATAGTCGGCGAGAACGGCGAGCGCCGTCTCGGCGCCGTCCGCCCCCGCGAGCCGTGCGAGGTGCCCCCAGTCGAGGAGCGGGTTGATCGGCGGTGCCTCGGCGACGGTGAGGCCCCGGAGCCGTTCGGCGAGATGGGGCGCGTCGAAGCCCGCCTCGAAGCCCGGCCAGCGGCGCGACACGTAGTCGGCGTCCGCAAGGGCCGCCACCGCCTCGATGGCGGCCGCCCCCACCGCCCCGCTCTGCCGTGTGCGCCGCATTGCTCCTCCGCCCCGGCGACTGTCCACGGCGGCGGCCGCGCGGGCAAGCCGCAGGCTCGCGTCGTCAGACCCCGTAGTACTCGCGGAACCAGGCGACGAAGGCCTCGACGCCTTCTTCCACCGGCGTGTTCGGCCGGAAGCCGGTGAGCGCCGCCAGAAGATCGGCGCTGGCGAAGGTGCGCGGCACGTCGCCCGGCTGCATGTCCATGTAGTTGCGGACCGCCTCCCGCCCGAGCGAGCGCTCGATCGCCTCGATGAAGGCCGTGAGCGTCACCGGCTGGCCATTGCCGATGTTGACCACGCGGAAGGGTGCGACCGGGCTCAGGGAGTCGAATTCCGCCACCGGCTCGCCGCGCACCGGCACCGCCGGGATCAGCCGCACGATGCCCTCGACGAGATCGTCGATGTAGGTGAAGTCGCGCTCCATCTTGCCGTGGTTGTAGACGTCGATCGGCTCGCCCTTCAGCATCGCGTCGACGAACTTGAACAGCGCCATGTCCGGCCGGCCCCACGGCCCGTAGACCGTGAAGAAGCGGAAGGCCGTCGTCGGGATGTTCCAAAGGTGCGCGTAGGAGTGGGCGACGAGTTCGGTCGCCTTCTTGCTCGCCGAATAGATCGTCAGCGGGTGGTCGGTCATGTCCGTCTCGCGGAACGGCACGTCCGGGTTGGCGCCGTAGACCGAGCTCGTCGAGGCGAGCATCAGGTGCTTCACCGCCCGCTCGCGGCAGATCTCGATGATGTTGTAGGTGCCGACGACGTTCGACTCGATGTAGGAGCGCGGGTTCTCGAGCGCGTAGCGCACGCCGGCCTGGGCGGCGAGGTGGATGATCACGTCCGGCTCCTCGTCGAGGATCACCGCGCGCGTCCGCTCCATGTCGACGAGGTTGACCTCGTGGCCGCGGAAGGCGTTCGAGCGGGCGAGGATCTCCACCCGCCGCTGTTTCAGGCGCACGTCGTAATAGGGCACCATCGCGTCGATGCCGGAGACGAGGTGTCCGTCGGCGATCAGCCGGCGGCAGAGATGGAAGCCGATGAAGCCGGCGTGGCCGGTGACCAGCACCTTCATGTCTCCAACTCCTTCATCTGGCTGGCGCCTTCTGGCTGGCGCCTTTCGCTTTCAGTTCGGTCCACCGGCCCGGCGCCGGCCGAGACGGCACCCTCAGAGCCGCCACAGATCGACGTCGGCTGGGCGGCCATCGCGCGGCAGGATCGCCTTGACGTCGAGCACCGGGCCGCCGGCCGGGCCGAGCAGGCCGCGCACCAGGTCCCAGCCGCCGCGGCGGTAGGCCCCGTGCGCCACCGCGACGATCACCGCGTCGGCACCGGCGAGGTCCTCGAGCGGCGACAGTGTCAGCCCGGTCTCGCGGGCGGCCTCGGCGGCGTCAGCGATCGGGTCGTGCACGCCGACTTCCATGCCGAAGCCCTCGAGCGTCCTGACCACGTCGACGACGCGCGAATTGCGGATGTCCGGGACGTCTTCCTTGAAGGTGAGGCCGAGCACGGCGACACGGCGGGCGCTAGCGCCGCGCTTCAGGAGCAGGCGCACGCACTCGGTGGCGACGCGGCTGCCAACGGCGTCGTTGATGCGGCGGCCGGCGAGGATCACCTGCGGGTGGATGCCCGCCTGCTCGGCCCGGTAGGTGAGGTAGTAGGGATCGACGCCGATGCAGTGGCCGCCGACGAGGCCCGGCTCGAAGCGCAGGAAGTTCCACTTCGTCGCCGCTGCCGTCAGCACGTCGTGGGTGTCGATGCCGATCGCCGCGCAGATCAGCGACAGCTCGTTCATGAAGGCGATGTTGAGGTCGCGCTGGGCGTTTTCGATCGCCTTCGCCGCCTCCGCCACCTTGATCGACGGTGCCCGGTGGACGCCCGCCGTCACCACCGAGCCGTAGACCGCAGCGACCACGTCGAGGGTCGCCTCGTCCTGGCCGGCGACCACCTTGGTGAGCGTCTCGAAGCGGCGGGTGCGGTCGCCCGGATTGATGCGCTCGGGCGAGTAGCCGACGGTAAACTCGCGCCCGCAGGAAAGGCCCGAGGCGGCCTCCAGCACCGGCACGCAGATCTCCTCGGTGACGCCTGGGTAGACGGTCGATTCGTAGACGACGATTGCGCCCGGCCTGAGCGCCGCGCCGACGGTGCGCGAGGCGGCGACCACCATCGACAGGTCCGGCCGGTTGGCGTCGTCGATTGGCGTCGGCACGGTGACGATGAAGAAGTCCGCCGCGGCCAGCGCAGCCGGATCGGCGGTGTAGTGCACGGGTGCCGTGGCGAGGTCGGCCGGGTCGATCTCGCGGGTACGGTCGCGGCCGGCGGAGAGCTCGGCGATGCGGCCGGCATCGACGTCGAAGCCGACGACGGGGGCGCCGGCCCTGGCGAACGCGACGGCGACCGGCAGCCCGACATAGCCGAGCCCGATCACCGCGATGGCGCGGCCGTGCGGCGTTTCCCCCGTCATTCCCGACTTCACCTCGTCGCTCGCCCGCCCCGGCGAAGGAACGGCGTCCCCTGCTAGCAGCAACCCGCCCCGTCGCGCCACCACCGCTTTGCGTTCACGACGTTTCCCGGTCGGACTCGACCGTCCGGGGCCGCGACCTTAAGGAAGATCGAGGCGCGGCGCGGCCTCTGGCGCCGGCAGGGACGGGCACGCATGCGGCAGCGGATCGTGGGGAGGGTCGACGCGGTCGTCGCCGGTGCCGTCGCCGGGTGGGCGCGCCGCCGCCGCGGCACCGCGCCGGTCACCGTCACCGTGCTCCACGACGGCCGGCCGATCGACACGGTCACCGCTGACCGCCCGCGCCCGGACCTCGAGGAGGCGCTCGCCGCCCACGGCTTCGTCTTCGTCGTGCCGCCGGAGCTCGACGGCGCCAGTGGCGCCGGCCTCGCCTTCGTCGCCGAGGACGGCACGACGCTGCCTGTCGACGACGGTGTCGACCTCGACCTGGCGCTGGGCTTCGACCCCGCCTTCGTTGCCACCCTCGGCCTCGATGCGCCGTTCCTGCGCGGCGGTGTCGACCCCGCTAGCGACGGCGCCACGGTCACCGGCTTCGCCTACTCGCTGCTGCGCCGGGACCCGGTGACGGTCGAGCTCGTCGCCGGTGAGACGGTGGTCGCGACCGCCGTGGCCGACGGCGACCGCCCGGAGCTTGGCCCCCTCGGCCGCCGGTCATCCGGCTTCACGCTGGTGCCGCCAGCGGTGCTGCTCGACGGCGTGCCCCGCGAGATCGCCATCCGCGTCGCCGGCACGGAGCTGCCCGGCAGCCGCCGCGTCGTCGCCTTCCGCCCGCTCGCCACCGAGGTGCTGCGCCAGCGCGCCGGCTGGATCGCCGGCATGGTCGGGCCTGCCGCCGGTGTCGAGGCGCCGGAGGCGGTGCTGATCGAGGTGGACGGCGCCGTCGTCGCTGCAACGCCGCTCGCGCCGGCTGCGGGCGGCCGGCTCGCCTTCCGCTGGCGGCTGCCGCCGTCGCTGTGCGACGGCGCCGGGCACCACGTCGCGGTGCGCTTCGGCGAGGCCGGCTACCGCATCGGCAGCGCCGGCGGCCATGACACGCTGACGGTCCGCCGCCCCATCGATGGCCACGTCGACGGTGTCTCCGGCGGCGTGCTGACCGGCGTCGCGCGCAACGCCGCCGGCCCTGAAAGCCCGGTCGCGATCGAGGTCTTCGACGGCACCCGCCGCGTGGCAGCGGGCCACGCCGGCCGCGACGGCAGCTTCGCCCTGCCCGTGCCGATCGACCTGTTCGACGCCCCGCGCCTTCTCACCGTCACCGCCGACGGCGAGACGCTGACACCGGCCGACCGGCCGGAGGTGGCGGTGGAGATCAGCCCCGCCGACCAGCCGACCGGCGGCCACCGCTTCGCCGGCGCCGTCACCACGGTGAGCTACCGTGGCGTCACCGGCTTCGCCGTCGACCGCGCCACCGACCGGCCGGTGACGGTCGCCGTCACCGTCGACGGCGAACTGGTCGCGACAGTCACCGCCGGCCGGCTGCTCGCCGATCTCGGCATCGAAGCAACGCCGCCCGCTGGCAGCCGCGCCGATTGCGGCTTCCACGTCGCCTTCCCGCCGCAGCTTCTGAACGGCCGCGGACGGACGGTCGCGGTGATGGTGGTCGGCGACGGGCTGGTGCTGCCCGGCAGCGAGGGACCGGTGCCCTTCCCGGTCGTCTGGCTGGCGGAGGGCGAGGCGGGCTCCGCGGCCGAGCCGTCAGCCGCCACGCCGCCACGCCGCCTCCGCGTCGCCTTCGGCGTCACCTCGGCCGATCCGCGCACGCCGGCGGGCGACTATTTCACCGCGATGGAGCTCGGGCTCGCACTGAAGGAGGCACACGGCTGCGAGGTCGTCTTCGCCGATCTCAATTGCCGCGACCTCGCCGGCGCCAACGTGTTCGTTGTCATGCGGCACGACTTCCCCGCCGGTGCGATGACCGGCGGCGCGGCGGGCCTCGTCACCGTCGCCTGGGTGCGCAACCGCACCGACGAGTGGCTGGCGAACGGCGCCCTCGACCGCTGCGCGGTGATCTTCGCCAGCGCCACCAAGGCCGCCGACGCGATCCGCGCCGCCACCGGCCGGCCGGTGTCGCTGCTGCCGATCGCCGCCAACACCCGGCGCTTCGCGCCCACCGGCCCCGCCGCCGAGCACGAGGCCGACATCGCCTTCACCGGCCACTTCTGGGGCGACGCGCGCGAGGCGGTGCATCAGCTCGACCCTGCGACGCTCAAGGCCCGCTTCGCCATCTACGGCCACGGCTGGGACGAGGACCCCGCCTTCGCGCCCTACTGGCGCGGGCCGGTGCCCTATCAGGAGCTGCCGCGCGTCTACGGCTCGGCGAAGCTCGTCATCGACGATTCCCACCCTGTGACGCGCGTCTGGGACTCGCTCAATTCCCGCGTCTTCGACGCCACGGCCGCCGGCGCGCTGGTGCTGACCAACTGCACCGGCGGCGTCGCCGAGCAGTTCGGCGGTCGGCTGCCGAGCTTCTCGACGCCGGAGGAGCTGCGCGCGCTGGTCGACCGCTATCTCGGCGACGACGCGGCCCGCGAGGCGCTCGCCACCGAGATGCGCGCCGAGGTGCTCGCCCGCCACGACTACCGCCACCGCGCCGCGACGCTGGTGGAGGCGCTGGCGGCGGTTCGGTCGACGCTGCGCATCGCCATCAAGAGCCCGGTGCCGAGCGCCGCCGAGCGGGCGGCCTGGGGCGACCACCACTTCGCGCTGGCCCTGAAGCGGGCACTGGAGCGCACCGGCGCCATCGTCCGCATCGACGACCTGCCCGACTGGTACGGCGGGCAGACCAGTGGCGACGACGTGGTGATCGTGCTGCGCGGCCTGTCGCGCTACCGGCCGTCAGCCGGCGCGCTCAACCTCCTGTGGCTGATCAGCCATCCGGACGAGGTGAGCCTCGCCGAGCTGCAGGGCTACGACCACGTCTTCGTCGCCTCGAAACCCTATGCCGAGAAGCTGAAGCCCCGCCTCGGCGACCACGTCAGCCCGCTGCTGCAGGCGACGGACCCCGAGCTGTTCCAGCCGCTCCCTGCCGCTCGGCGCCCCAATGGGCCGGCGGCCGGGGCGGTCGTCTTCGTCGGCAACACCCGCGGCCAGCGCCGGGCGATGGTCGACCGCGTCGAGGCGGCCGGGCACCCCGTCCGCGTCACCGGTCAGGGCTGGACCGGGATCGTGCCGGACGACCGCATCGCCGGCACCCACATCGAGAACGACGCGCTGTCGGCCCACTACGCCTCCGCCGCGATCGTGATCAATGATCACTGGCCGGACATGGCGGCGGAGGGCTTCCTGTCGAACCGCCTGTTCGACGCTGCCGCCGCCGGTGCCACCATCCTCTCCGACCCCGCCCTCAGCCTAGAAGAGGTCTTCGGCGATCTCGTCGCGACCGCGGCGACGCCGGAGGAGGCCGACGCCGCCATCCGCCGGCTCAAGGCCGACCGCCGCCGCGCCGCCCGCGCCAAAGCGCTCAGGGCGCTCGTGGTCGAGCACCACAGCTTCGATCACCGCGCGGCGGAGATTCTGGCGAAGATTAAAGAACTGCACGAGCGCTAGCTCCGACAGGAGACGCCGGTCGGGCGACTGCTCAGCCGATGAGGCGCTGCAGCTGGTCGACGGCGGTTGCGACCTTCGCCTGCGCGCCGTCGGCGAGCCTGTCCGGCGCGGCGAAGTCGGCGTCAGTGGCGTAAATCCCCTGCGGGATCGTGAAGGCGCCGAAGAAGGCGAACAGCGGCCGGAACTGGTGGTCGATCATCAGCGCGTGACCGTCGGCCTTCGCCGTCGCCGTCAGGATCACCGGCTTGCCCGAAAGCGCCTTCATGTCGACGAAGTCGAACAGGTGCTTCAGCAGCCCCGCGTACGAGCCCTTGTAGACCGGCGAGCCGACGACGAGGGCATCGCAGCCCTCGATCGCCGACCACACCCGGTCGAGATCGGCCGGCGCGTCCTTGCGACCCATCGCACGGCCGAGCTCGGGGCCGGCGTCGGCGAGGTCGTAGAGAGTGGTGGTGCCGAGGCCGCGGGCGGCGGCCTCGTTGAGCACCGCCTCCACCAGCACGCGGGTGCGTGACGGCCGCGCGAGGTTGCCACTGATCCCGACGATGCTCTTCGACGCCATGCCCGCTCTCCGATGGTGGTCGGGCCGGAGGCTGCCAGCCCGGGGCGCGGGTTGTCTACAGGGTGTTGCGGCTGCGTGGCGGCCTGATTGAAGGCGGTGCCCGCGGCCCCCCCTCCCTGCCCTCCCCCGCGAGGGGGGAGGGTTCGCGTCGCATTTCGATCGGAGGGTCTGCCACACGGGCGGTGGAGACACTTCTTCCCCACGAGAAAGGGGGCACCCACGCCATGTCAGCCTGAATGCGCCCGTCAGAGCGCCTTCAGGTGGCGGATCGGCCTTCCCGGAGCGAGGGCTTGCGCGGCGGCGACGATCGCAGCCGCGTCGAGGCCGTAGGCGCGGTAGAGGTCGGGGAGGTTGCCGGTCTGGCCGAAGTGCTCGACGCCGAGCGAGCGGACCCGGTGGCCGGCGACCGAGCCGAGCCAGGCGAGCGTCGCCGGGTGGCCGTCGAGCACGGTGACGACGCCGCAGTGGCGCGGCAGCCGCTCGAACAGGCGCTCGACGTGGCTCTTGGCGTGGACGAGGCCGCGCTCGCGGGCCCGGCTCGCCGCCGTCCAGCCGGCGTTGAGGCGATCGGCCGAGGTCACGGCGAGCAGCCCGACATCGCGGCGGTCTTCGGCCATCAGCCCGACGGCCGCGATCGCCTCCGGCGCGATGGCGCCCATGAAGGCGACGACGATCTCGGCGTTCGGGCCGGGCTCGCGCAGCCAGTAGGCGCCGTCGACGATGCCCTCGGCCAATTCCGGCGTCATCGGCCGCTGCGGCTGCTCCAGCGCGCGGGTGGAAAGGCGGAGGTAGACCGAGCCGCCGGTCTCGTCGCGCAACCAGGTGCGCTCGTTCGGCTCGGCGCCACCGGCGCCGCCGTCGCGCTGCAGATAGTCGAAGGCGAAGCGCAGCATCACGGCGAGTTCGTCGACGAAGGCCGGCTCGAAGGCGGCGAGCCCGTCCTGCGCCATGCCGATCAGCGGCGTCGCGATCGACTGGTGGGCGCCACCCTCGGGCGCGAGCGTAAGCCCCGAGGGGGTCGCGACCAGCACGAAGCGGGCGTCCTGGTAGCAGGCGTAGTTGAGGGCATCGAGGCCGCGCATGATGAAGGGGTCGTAGAGCGTGCCGATCGGGATCAGCCGCTCGCCGAACAGCGAGTGCGACAGGCCGAGCGCCGAGAGCAGGATGAACAGGTTCATCTCGGCGATGCCGAGCTCCATGTGCTGGCCCTTCGGCGAGAACGCCCAGGTGAAGGTGGACGGAATGCGCTCCTGGCGGAAGGTGTCGGCCATCTCCTCGCGGGCGAACAGGCCGCGCCGGTTCACCCAGGCGCCAAGGTTGGTCGACACCGTTACGTCCGGCGCCGTCGTGACGATGCGGGCGGCGAGCGGGGAGTCCGTGCGGGCGATCTCGTTGAGGATCAGCCCGAAGCCCTGCTGGGTGGAGAGCTCCGCCTGCTTCGGGGCCTCCAGCGCGTCCGGCACGGGCACGGTGGCGGCCTCGAGCCGCCGCCGGCCCTGCGCATTGAACGGCACGTGGGCGAGGAAGCGCTCGAGCTCCTTGGCGGGCGTTTTCAGGCCCTCGAAGCGGTCCCACTCGTGGCCGGGGCGCACGCCCATGGCGGTGCGGAAGGTCTCCAGCTGGTCGGGCGTCATCAGCCCGGCGTGGTTGTCCTTGTGGCCGGCGAGCGGCAGGCCGTGGCCCTTGATGGTGTAGGTGATGAACACCACCGGCCGGTCGTGGTCGATCGCCTGGAAGGCGTCCACCAGCGACGGCAGGTCGTGGCCGGCGAGGTTACCCATCAGCGCGGCGAGCTCGGCGTCCGAGCGCCTGTCGAGCAGCGCCGACACCGGCCCCTGGTCGCCGAGTTCGTCGGTGAGGCGCTTGCGCCAGGCGGCACCGCCCTGGAAGACCAGCACCGAATAGAGCGGGTTCGGGCAGGCATCGATCCACGCCTTCAGCCGCTCGCCGCCAGGCTCGCGGAACGCCGCCTGCTGCAGCGAGCCGTATTTCAGCGTCACCACCTGCCAGCCGAAGGCGGTGAAGATCGCCTCGAAGCGCTCGTAGAGGCCTTCGCGGACGACGGCGTCGAGGCTCTGGCGGTTGTAGTCGATGATCCACCAGGTGTTGCGCAGGCCCTGCTTCCAGCCCTCCAGGAGCGCCTCGAAGATGTTGCCCTCGTCGAGCTCGGCGTCGCCGATCAGCGCCACCATGCGGCCCTCGCGGCGGCCCTTGGCCCAGCCGTGGGCGTGCACATAGTCCTGCACGAGGCTCGCAAACAGCGTCTGCGCCACGCCGAGCCCGACCGAGCCGGTGGAGAAGTCGACGTCGTCGACGTCCTTCGTCCGCGACGGATAGGACTGCGCGCCCTTGTAGGCGCGGAAGCGCTCGAGCTTGTCCTTGGTCTGGTTGCCGAGGAGGTACTGGATGGCGTGGAAGGCCGGGCTCGCGTGCGGCTTCACCGCGACGCGGTCCTCCGGCCGCAGCACGGCGAAATAGAGCGCCGACAGGATGGTGGCGAGCGAGGCTGACGAGGCCTGGTGGCCGCCGACCTTCAGCCCGTCCTCGTTGGCACGGACGTGGTTGGCGTGGTGGATCGTCCAGGTGGAGAGCCACAGCACTTTTCGCGTGAGGTCGGCGAGGCAGGCGCGGTCGGCATCGGTCACGGATGGTCTCCTCCCCCGCCCGGCCCGTCGCGGCCGGTGCGGCGGGAGGATAGCACTGCGGTCGTCGCGGATTCGGCTAAAGATCGCTATGAAGGACGACGTTCGTGGTGGATTCCGTCACGGACGATCGCAAGACAGTATGGTCCCGTGCCAAACCTCACTCCGTCATCGCCCGGCTTGACCGGGCGATCCATCCAGAATGCCAACGTCTGTCGCGGC